>NZ_JAOQJL010000011.1:71287-113568 GCF_025566965.1 Blautia ammoniilytica
GGCACCATTCCAGGAATCTCCAGATAACCAATATGCTCCATCCAGTTATTTCTCTGAATGATCTTAAGATAGAGCAATACTGTGCTGAAAGTGGTTTGCAGTGTATTCAAGATCGGCGTGATAAAGGCGACGATGGCATTCCAGATAGAAGTGATCTTCGTCTGAATAGCTGTCAGTGCTGCGCCGATCAGGATCTGGATCGCCTGCCAGATGGTCTCAAACAGATATTTGAACGCATCCAGTGCACTCTTTAATGCGGTAAGAGTCGTAGAGAATACAGACTTCACACCTTCCCAGATGCTGGAGAAGATTCCTTTTACCGCTTCCCGTGCGCCGCTCCAGTTGCCGGAGAACACATTGGAAAAGACATGAACAGACCCAGTAAGGTATCCAGAACGACACCACGGCTACGACCGGTCCGGACAGACCACCCAGAACCACACCCAGCTTGCTGAACACACCGCTGGCACTTCCCACATGGGTGATGAGAAGCCGAACCCTTTGCAAGAGAACTGAACCCCCGCATCGTTTTGTTGACATCCTTAAGACTGGACTGCGTTCCCTTGATTGTTTTGTTTACGCCTTCCAGTGCTTTGGAGAGCTTCATGGTATCGCCGCCGATCTCAACGGTGATGCCCTGGATTCTGGATGCCATGCGGATGACCACCTCCTCATTTGGGGTATAAAAGAAGCCCATCTGCATAAAACAGACAGGCAGAAAATAATTTGAAATTTACAATTCTGTCGTTGCTAAGTGGCAGAAAGAGAGTTATACTTAAATTGAGAAATTGTACTCAAAGGAGGTATGCTCTATGAGTGGATATAATATTGATGTTGCCGATATGCAGTGCTGGGTCTTTCGGATGGCTCAATCCAAATGGAAAATGTCTCCCAGCGACTGCGCAGAACTGTTTAAGAAATACGACATTCTCGGATTTATTGCTGATTGCTACGACATTCTTCATTTGAATAGCTACGAATGCGCTTTGCATGATGTTGAAACCCTGCTCAAGAATCGAGGTGTTACTGTATGATAGGACTTGAAGATGGAATGCTGCTCTACCACGGAAGTTATGTCAGTATTCCTAACATCGACTTAAGCCGCTGTATGGGTGGTCTCGATTTTGGTCGTGGTTTCTACTTAACCTCATCTTATGAACAAGCATATAACTATGTCCAGCTTTCTGTTCGCAAGGCAAAACACATCGGTGCTGTTCCAAAAGACTTCGATCCAGCCGACGGACAAATATCCGTCTACAAATTTCACTATGACCCAAACATTCTCGCTTACTTTTTTCAAGAACCCAGTATCGAATGGCTGCATTTTGTGGCGGCCAATCGAAAAAAAGACCTCTTTCCACAACTTCTGAAAAAATACAGCGTAATTGATATCATCGGTGGAAAGATCGCCGACGATCAGACAGCCCGTACCCTTCAGATTTATATCAGCGGTGAAGGTGCTGGTGAGCCTGGGACTCCAAAAGCAGACAAAGAAACGATTGAAAAGCTTTTACCAAGCCGTCTCAAGGATCAATTTTGTTTCAGAACTCAGGATGCCGTCGAGCATCTTGAATTTATAAGGAGTGACCGCTATGGCAACATCAAATTGTGATAATGCTATAAACTATAAATCTACAGATTCTCAAAAGGAATGCTGCGCAGTAATTGCAATGCGCGAAGCTGTAGAAACTCTTGCTGCACGAGAAAAGATTTCTTACGAGGAAGCTCTTCTTCGTTTCACAAGTTCTCGTGCATATGAAGCCCTCTTTGATTTTGACACAGAGATTTGGAAAGAAGGCTCTGATTATCTGCTGAATCTTTATGACTACTGCACATCAAAAAAGACTGCATAAAAAATAAGTACACTAGGAGGTGGTTTTATGAACGGGGTTGCCATCGATGATTCACAACGCGAAATGTGCGCTGTTCTCGTTATGCGCACTATGCTCACAGACTACTGTGATGATACCAGTGTTTCCTTCAACGACGTATTTTTTCGCTTTGTAACCTCTCCCGCATACAAAATGCTATCTGACTATTCCACCGGACTCTGGATGGAGGGGTCCGATTATCTCCGCAACATCTTTGAAGATACCATGAAAACAAACACCTCTCTAAGTTTCTGATATATAGTTCTCCAGTATATCTTTTAACGTACTTATAATGCTACCGTCCTTTCCAGTCAGGATTTTGTGTCTTAATTATGGTGCATATTCCTGCATATTGTTATACATAATCCTTACCACCAGACGCATCTTATTTTTTGCGGTTTATCGGATGCCCCATCTTCTCCTTCACTTCATTGGGCACATTGATGAGCCCGAATTGATAAAACATTACGTAAATGTATGTCACTCACCCGGATGTCTCCCAATGTCTTTCAAAATGTCTATCCGCAATGCTTCTTGTTTTGAATTCTCAAATTCTACCATACCCATCAGTAATCCTGCTTTATCAGTTTCAAACGTAAATCCTTTATAATCATCTGCCCGATTATTCAATTTTCTGATGTTTCTATTTATTATCCTCATCTGCTCAGCTGATCTTTGCGGATTTCTGGTTGAAGTTATTGAATCCCATGAAATGTATCCTTTGTTCTCAATTTCCAAAAAGATATTTATAGGTCCTTTGCTGTATAATTCAAAAATATCCTCTTCACTTGTAACTTTGAATGCCTGTGATCCGGGCACCATTCCAGGAATCTCCAGATAACCAATATGCTCCATCCAGTTATTTCTCTGAATGATCTTAAGATAGAGCAATTTAAAATAATTCTCTGCTTTTTCAGGATGCGAAATCATGTCCACAAAATAAGTACAATCATCATTTATGATACAAAGCAGCTGTTTATTGCTTCGATTGTTTTTATTATTCACATTAAGATTCTCATTTAAGTGCAAATGATATAAATGCCAAGTATATCGCAAAAAATCCACTTTGCCAGGAGCACTTGTTTGGTTGGATAAAAAAGCATTCATATCCATTCCTTCTTCAAAAGCATTCTTGTACTTCTTTAAGACTTCTACTTCTTTTTCCGAAAGTTCTCCACTGTCAATTTTGGCTTGCAGTTCGTTAGAGTATTCCACTCTTCTTTTCAGCATAGGTATCCTTTTATAAAGATAAGAAAAAAAATCAATTATGGTTTTTTCTGGGGCATTTTCGTCTGCTCGATATGTAATTCCAACCCGATTATAATACTTCATTATTTCAGACTGAATGTCTTCATGTATCTTTCTCGCTAACTCAGTTTTAGCATCCATTACAGATCACTGAACAGGTCAGCCTTATACGCACCTCTCTCCAGCATCTTCTTGAAGCTGTCCTTTACTGCTGCAACGTCCTCATGGTAGGTCATGCCGTACCAGGTGTCGTTGGTTTTCAGGACTTTTACTGACATCTTGCCTTCACTTAGCAACTCACCGATGAAAATAGGAATCAGATACTCTGCTTTCAGCGGATTGCCCAGTACTTCGTTCTCAAAGAACTCTTTGAAACCTTCCTCCAGTACATCCAGGAAATCAGGAGTCAATCCCCACATATTCATGGAAACCAGAGAATCAACATCAATCACTTTTCCGTCTGCTTCTGCCCCATCCGCTGTCTTTACAATGTTTTTAGTCTCCACAACTTCCGTCAGGTTATTACCCTCATCCATCTTGCAGATACCACGAGTCACACCGCCATTATCAGACAGGGTATTCTTCAGCACAAAGCCTGCCATGCAGGACTTACCGCCCTTCACCAGATACTCATGGACAGCTTTAAAGCCTTCCTTACCATAGTAATCATCTGCATTAATGACAATAAATGGTGTATTAAGAACCTTCTTTGCAGCAAGCACAGCCTGTCCAGTTCCCCACGGCTTCGTACGGCCTTCTGGCAGAGTTCCCGGGATATCGTTAATATCCTGGAAAGCGTAGTCTACAGTTACATTGTGAGATGAACAAATGGAGGCAATGCGATCGCCGATCACCTCTTTGAACTCTTTCTCGATATCCTTGCGGATGATAAACACTACATGGTTGAAACCTGCTTCAATCGCATCATGGATCGAGTAGTCCATGATGATATGACCAGCATCATCCACTGGCTCCAACTGTTTGATTCCTGTTCCGAAGCGGCTACCGATACCAGCAGCCATGATAAGTAATGTTGTTTTCATTTTGTTTACACTCCTTTGAAATTTCAAAAATCCGTTTATTCTCTTTAGTCTAAGCATTCAATCTGACTCGTTGTCACTTGAAATGCTTTTTGCGAGTGTCACACGCTAGTAACAAATGAAGATCTTTTGACTAATATTAATTATGTCACCTAGCATTTTCAATGCAGCTTTTCTAAAAGGTCTCAATATCCATTGTGCCAGTACGTCGATTGACATACAACCAACCATTGCGATAAATGCAACAACAATATTTACTAAGGGCCAACACCATTCTTTTTCATATATGCTATAGTCAAAAACAACTTTTTGCATAATTTGCCGAAATGCACCTTCAAAAAGATACACTGCAAACACATGCTTTGCAACTCTATTAATGAAATCCGAATGAAGTTCAACCTTCATAAAAAACATCATCAAAGTTACTGCTTCTATTACAATAAAAATACTACAGTCCCTTGCAAAAGGAATATGTGGTTTCCCTCCTGTAGCAATGCTGATTAAAGAATTCAAAAAAACATTTAATACCGTCGTTGCTATCATAATCTTTAAAAGGAATTTCTTATCAAACCGTTCGCACAAATTGTATTTTCTTATATATGAACCCAGAAAATACAAAAGAAGCATATTTATAACATTCTTGCCCCCCGAAAGAACGCTGTAATATATTACAGTAGGTGCAACAAGAAACACAGCTGACATAAGCAGCAGTAGTTGTCTATATTGCAATTCACTCATCGAATCAATTGCTCTATTGATATATGGAGAGAAAATCATCAATAATATGTAACAAGAAATAAACCAATAGCAATTCGTTGAAACAGGAATAAAAGCTTTGATTATGCTTAATATAGACGTTTTGCCAACGTAGAGTCCCACTAATGCACTTAAAACTGCATAAAGAATCACTGTTGATTCCAACTCAATCAACTTTTGAGTGCTTCGTCTTATTCCGAAGTATCCTGATATTAAAACAAAAATCGAAACTCCGGCATTAAAGATGCCATTTTCAATCTGTGTCCAAGCAAATCCAGTTCCTGAACCATGCTCCATTACCGCCCCATTCGTATGCATGATTACAATTCCTAGCATCGCCAGGATTCTAAGCATTTCAATGCTTGAATTTCGTTCTTTCTTCATACATTCCTCTCTACCAAACGCCATTTTTATTATCTGCTCTTCACACGTGACAGCACTTTCCTCGCAACTCCTGTTAATTCTTTAAAATATAATACAAAGACAGCAACTACAAAGCCGATTTGAATCAGGTACCCACTCCAGTTATAGCTATAAAACACTAGGAGTGTAGCTTGTAGATACAGCAACACATAACTCAAAGCATCTCTAATCAGGCTGATATCTAGTTTCATCTGACGGGTTACTTTATAGAGTCTCAATACCCAAATCAGCATATACGACAATGATGTTGCAATGGCAGCCCCTAAAGGTCCGCAAGCATATACAAAAGCTACATTCATAACCGTGTTGGCTGCTGCACCAATCAAAATCGTGTTTCCAAATGCCTTCGATTCTTTTGCCGCTGAGAAAATCCCTCCCAAAAGTTGAACCAGTGCACCAAATACTACTGAAATCATCAGGAAAGGAGCATACTTCCATGCTTCATAAAAGTCTGTTCCGAAAAGGATCTTAGCGATAACCTTATCAAATAGAATCAAGCCTGCACATGTAATCACCATACACATGTTGTACGCCTTATAGATTGTGCTATAAAACTCACTGCTGTCCTGGTCGTATTCCTTTACAGCTGATATTGTCCATGCCTGATTAAATATCTGCTGAAACATCGAAAGAAGCGATGGGATTTTATATGCCACTGAATACACACCATTGGCAGCAAGGCCACAAATCCATGTTACGATATAGCGATCAGAGACATTATTAATCCACCATCCGATATTGCCAAGTCCCATTGGTACACTGTAGGCAACCATTTCTTTTTTCAAAGGCCGATTTTCTGGTTTCCAACTAATGACTTTCCAAATTTTCAGCTTAATTAGCAAATACAAGTCTGTGCTTGCAAATGACAAACAATTGGCAACAAAATATCCAACAAGCCCCCACTTAAATACCAACAAAAAAAGAACATTTAATGTAAGCATTGAAACAGAACCGATAATTCCTCCAATGGCAACATCTGATACCTTTTCGATTCCGCGCGCATAATTATTGAAAACATCCGACATCAGGCTTGTAACAAAATATAAAACAAAGAACTGTGGGTACAATGTCAAGGTTTTTATTATGGAAAAACACTGATTAACACCCACCAGTAAGATGCACAGAACACATGCGGCAATATACCGTCTGACACCAACCATAAAGACTTCACGCTTATCATAGGTTTCATCCAGTGAGAAGCGCATAATTCCATCTGCAATATTCAATGACAAAACTGGAACAATCAAAAAGAGCGTAGTTTGATAGATATCATATGTTCCATATGCTTCTGTTGATAAAATATTTGTATATAGCGGAACCATTAGAAATGATAATATTTTGGTTCCAAAACTGGCCAATGTCATTATGCCAACATTTTTTAAGAGGTATTTATATTTTTCCATAATCTTCCTGTACGATATTTTTACTCTATTCTATTGTTTCTATTTCATTAGCAGGCTTCATGACAGCTGCCAATGCTATTGCACCAATCATACCTGCAGGAGCAGAAAGAATTGCAGAGCCAACGGCATGAATTATATACTGCATGTAACCAGCATATAAAAGTGCTTTCTGCTCCGAATTCAATTTCATCCACCTGAACGAGAAGAAGATTCGCACATAGATCAATATATACAAAATCGAACCAATCCACCCGAACTGTCCTATTGCCATCGGCCAAAATGTATCGCTCAAGAATGAGCCATCTTTGGGATTCATTCCGAATAAACTATTAAAGCCATATTGATAATATAATCTCGAATAATTTCTAGCTGCCTGATCCGAACCGAATGTGGCAAACCCGGAACCCAATGGGAAATATGTATTTGCTGTTTTTCCTCCGTAATAGAAGAACAAATATCTAGGTGCATTTACATTCATCAGATAAGTTTGAATCTGGAAGGTTCCCAAAAGCAAAACAATCACAGCCATAAACACTACTGTTCTTGTTTTAAGCTGTGCTCTCTTTTGAAAATAAATCAAAAGGAATATAAACATTACAGAAAACAACAACGGAGAACTTTTTGTCGCTAGGATCAGTCCAACGCACACGGCTGCATACGGCAAACGATTGTTATATTTATCCTTTGAAATTGACAGCACAGCAATTGCAACCAACGCAACTGCAAGAAATTGAAAGCTCATCGGAAAAACAAAATTATAGGATTTGATTCCGTATCTTTCGTTTGCAGTCATTCCAAGATTCACAAACTGGGATATAATCGCAAATAAGCCTGCAAGATAGCAGAACCATTTTGCGAGCGGACGCAGCGCTCTGGACATATCGCTGTACACACCTGATGTAATATAGTATTTAAATGCAAAAATCGTCCACAAAAATTTTGTTTCTGAAATGACATCCACAAAAACCGAGAACCATGAATATGCCAATCCACTCATTGCGTTCGAAAGTAAGCCAATTGCAATTACCACAATCAGAAGGAGCACCGATATTTGGTCTAATGAGTCCAATCTTCTCTTTAAAAGAAGCATTATAACATAGAACATGCAAACAAGTGCTAGTCCTTCATCGAAATAGGTTCTGCCGCCTCGCATTTCAAAATAGATCTGGAATGCGAGAATCAAGATGCAAATCACAGTATGTGAACGATATACTCTTTGTCCAATTTTCACATTCCAACTCATACCGTCACATCACCTTTAAATTTCTTGTCATAAATCCTATATTGAATCATTCTGTTCTCTCCTATTTTTAAACAACACTCCCAGTTTCTCTGCAGTTGCCCCCTTTGATATTTCCACCTTGTATGTCAGCTTATGAATCGGTGTCAGCTGTGTAATTTGTTGGCATCGATTTTCATCATAATGCTTTGGCAGTTCCTGCATCAGTAAATGAGAATCAATGTGATTAATCGCCGGAACCTCTTCCCATAATTCGGGATTCATATCTGTTACCATACGAAAAAATATATGCATTAAAAAGTAGTTCTTAATATAATTGTATTTTTTCCAATATGCATAGAGTAAGCTTTGTGTATCAAGAAGTAGTTTATTATTCGTGTACTTGCTGAACATTAGCCAACTACCCATATTGATCATTTCCATGTCCATCCAACCATTTCTATAAACAAAAAAATTGGAATCATTAATATAGGCCGGAATAGCGCCTGTCATATACGTTGTGCTATCAATCCACAGTCCACCATAGTGAATAAGCAACTCAAGTCTCAAAAGGTCAGATAGATGTGTATTGCTAATTATCCCCTCTTTCCATTTTCTAACAATGTAATCAGGGAATTGCACATATTCGTTCATATTGTCCGCAGTAATAACCGTTATCTTCCAGTCTTCCATCCAGTAACAGACAGATGCATAGCAATCCTGAACAATTTGAGGTGCGTTCTCCATTCCCTGTAGCCAACAGATCCAAACTTGTTTCTCTGCCGCCTCACAATTCTGTTCTTTGGGAAGTTCAGCTTCGATTTGTTTCAAATCATTTTCAAAATGTTTTTTAAGCCACGAATAGGATTTATACATTGTCAGCTGTCCCGCCAGGTATTTATCTGCAAATCCAGTCTTTGTCAGCGAATAGCCAAAAACATCTGTAAACAGTGTTTTTTGACTTATACTCTTTTTTATCAATTGTTTTATCTTCATTATCTTCCACCCTTGGTTTTTTTCTGGTTTCTTAATTTCATTGCCTTTATCGGTTCAAACCAAAATAATAACCACCACTGCTTTTCGGCAATCATATAAATTACTACCGGCACAAAAACACTTACACTAAAGCCAATCATAAAGTGGAAAACGCCTGAAGAGATGCCGATTTTCAACAACACGGTTCGAACGCCCGCCGCCACAATTGTATGTAATACATATACGGGCATAAAATACTTTACGCTATGATTAACCAATCCATCTGTTTTATACTGCTCTTTGCTTTGAAAAAAGTATGTAATCACCAGCACAAAAATACTGGCAAAGATAAATTGAGCTTTTGCATTATCGGTCGGTGTACTATAGACAAAGTAAGAAAGGATGCATGCCAATATCACCATTCCAGCCGCTATCCCATCAGCCAGTTTACTTTTTTTGAATGGAGTCGCTGTAATCAGCATCCCTATGCAAAACCAAACAGCACTTGCCATCACTTTTGCAACCAAATCCGGGATAGCCTTATCTACAAGCCACCCCACATAGATTATCTTCATGAAACACGCTATGACAACCATGCTGACAAGCGGTTTTCTTTTTCCTTTTCCTATCACCGGAGGAATCAGGCAAAACAGTAAAAACAGCGTATATAAATACCAGTATGGTGCGATTGGTTCTATAAGAAGCGTATTCAAAAAAGGTGGTGCGGCGTTGTTTACATCCGTGGCAAATACATTTTTTAGTAAAAGTGTAATAGTTGAAAACGTTACATATGGAACACCCAATGCGAGGGCTTTTTTCTTAATATTCCCTATGTGTTTTTTTACATTCCATTCGTTCGGAGCAGTAGCCTGATATAGAAAACCACTACAAACAAAAAAAAGAGGCACATGAAATGTATATACCGTTTGGATCGGCCAGCAATATAAGATATTGTTCTCACTGATCCAGCCGCCTGCCATCATCGACATATAGAGATGCCCTATAACAACAAGCAAACAGGCAAACATTTTTAAATTATCAACCCAAAGATACCTTTTGGGTTTACATTTTAAGGTTGTTTCATTACTGGACATGAAGCATTTCCTCGACTGTGCAGGGTTCCCTCAGTCCTTTTTCTAAGAAAGGTGCTGAAAATGTCCTTGCTTTTTCTTTTGCACTTTCATAAGTTCCAATTACCCGTGCCGGTACGCCTCCAACAATACTGCCCGACGGAACATCCTTCGTAACGATTGCTCCTGCAGCCACGATACAATTATCCCCAATTGTAACTCCATAATTGATAATTGCATCCGCACCTACATACACATTGTTTCCAATTTCCACTTTTCCGAAGCGGCAAAGATACTGATCTGTTTTTTCTTCATGATTAAACACAGTATTCAATGCACTATGGGTTATGATTCTTACGCCTGCCGAAATTGCCACATTGTCATGAAGATAGACCAGAAACGGTTCTGCAGGCAGTATATTCGACTGGAAATAGCAATTTTCACCCACTGCACCAAACATTCCATGCTTTTTTATGTAGGCCATCTTCTTCCATCCATCACGGATCGTCAACATGTGGATCTGCCGCCAATAACGGCGAAATTTATCATATACTTTATAAAGTCCCACCTATCGCTGCCTCCTTACTTCTTATAGTTCAACATTCCTTTTACATTGAATACGATTCTTTCCCATGTAATTTTCTTCCTATTAAACCACAGAACCTTCGCATAGTATTTCACTTTACTGCGGCGGCTTCTTTTCAGAATCAAGCCAGGAGTCAGTTCAAATGGCTTATCCGTTGTAGTATCTGCATAAATTAGATAATCTTTTTGCTCATCGTACTCTTTAATGGCAAAAGTTGTCGGGCGGCACCAGTAGTGCAGGTACATATACTCTTCATCCTTTATTTTGCCATGATCCAAATAATGGCGAAGAAGAGTTCCATTATGCCATGTAAAGACCTGATGTTCATTTTTGTACGCATCCTCTTCCTTACCCCAGTCAAGAAAGAAGCCATAATCATATTTCAGCAGGTTGGCGAAATCAATTTTTTTATAGACTGGAATTTGAAGTGCCTCGTAGATGTCATCCATACCCGGCTCATCGAATGCAAAGCCCTTATCGACTGAATAGACATCCCGATAGTACATCTTTCCTTCAATATGTGTTCTATAGCGAGCACACACCTCAGGTGTATTCTTATAGAGATTGGAGTGTCCATTAAAACCAACTTTTTCATATTTACCAAGAACTTCATCCGTATAAAATTTACGGATATTACCCCAAACCAGATCTATATCACAATGTCCCCAGAAATCGTAGTCTTTCAGCTCGTCTGCAAAAATCTCACCATACGCCGGCTTGAAATCGCAGAGCTTATACGGGCGCTCCAGGAAAATCGGGAAATCATAAATTGCCTGAGCCTTTTTCTTCATCTGATCGAACGTCCAATATGTAACCTTCACATTTTCCGGGTAATCATAAGGCGTTTTATCATCTGTAAAAATCAGCCAGTCAATCGATGGGTTACACTTACAGCTTAACAGCCAGAATTGAAACCCCTTTGGAAACTTTCCAAAATAGGGTACAACATACGCTATTGAATACATTTTATCCTCCATAATCACATCATTTTTTAACTTCCAAGAACTGTTCTACCCTTTGTTTTGTAGAAAGTTTGTATCTGTATTTCATGCAGTTTTCAATATACATTTCACTGTTAGAAACCACGTCATTCAAATCGGATTCATCCCACTGTTTCTTCGCAATGCCAAGGTGATAATCTTTGATATAGGTAGAATTTAGCGGAACGTCTGTTGTGACAATAGGCGTTCCAACCGCAATCGCTTCTACGATGGAAATCATATTGTTGTCTTTCACCGTATTAACGAGCAACGCCTTTGACTTAGACAAAATCGGGAGTAGTTCATCGTGTGTCATCTTTCCTGTGAAAATTACATTCGGAGCAATTCCCCAAGTCTGTGCCATCCTCTGAAGTTTTTCTTTCAACTCCCCTTCGCCTATAATGTATAACCGGCATGTAGAATTGTACAGATCCAGATACTTGGCAAACTTTTCAAGGATTCCATCGATTTTCTTTCGCTCAATCAGCTGCGAACACACCACGAAACTATTATCTTTCTCAGTAGATGCTTTAAACTTATCGAGGTTGACACCATGATCGATTACATTCACATCCGTGTTCATGCAGTATTTCTTCACAAAGTTCCTTGCCTCTACTGAGCGTGCAACAACCTTTGCGTTTCGCATGAAGAGTCTTGCTATAACTCCATACCATATCTTTGAAGGAATTTTCTTCATAATGGCATTATGCTTTGCAAGTTCATGCCAGATAATTGTCTTGTCTGGTGCTGCTCGATATGCCATCAACGAATTCAGTGAGAATACTTCGCTTGTAATAATCAAATCGTACTCTGTACGATGTTGTTTTACATACCGATACGTCTCTGGCATAAACGGCAAGCAGTGCGGCATGCAGACTTTTTGACACTTGCACTCCCACCACAGTACCTCAAATGGATATGTTTCACTTTTTGTCGGCTTGAACGGCTCTCCGCCAACCAGCGTTACAGAATGACCCATTTCATGGAAAGCCAAGCAAAAATCATACATCATTGTGTCTTTTATTGATGCAGCTCTTTTTATATTTTTTGTTTCCGATGTGTACATAATCGGATTAATAACAAGTACTTTCATTAAATATCTCCCATCATCTACTGACAGAAGACATTTAGGCACTTAATCAATCGAATTACTGTGCTTTACTCCATCGTGAATGCAAGAACAATCCACCCGGTGTGCACACTGTTGCAAGAACTTTATGTCTGGATTTGCGAATCAAATCGACAACTTTGACTCCCGCAAATCTCCCATATACAATATACTGTAGTCCACCCTTGACTCTATATCTTGTCTTTAAGTCGGACTCCATGAATTCCTCTGCTCGATGCATACATCCTATCGGCGATGCAATATTATGCTTACGCCGATTATTGGTTAATCCATCTTCAAGATAATTTCCGACGTAAATGGCTTTATTAATATGTACCATCTCATATTTTCTAGCCATTCTAACCCAAACAAGATCTTACCCAAGGAATTTCTCATTCGGATATTCGGGAAAAGGGAATTCCTTTAAACAATGTATTTTGAACACCTCTGCTTTATCTGCGCCAGTGTCATCACCGTTTACACGCACGTCAATATAGGAACCTATTTTTTCATCCACATCAAACTTCTTGCCATTGACTTTACCATCGGGGAATGCTCTAAGAAACGCGTATCCACAGATATTATTCTGTGACCTGTATTTCTTGTGAATCCTCAGTATTGACTCAACCGCATCATCTGTCACACAGTCATCCGAATTAACTATAAAGATAAGTTCGCTGCAAATGGTCTGTATTCCTACATTTAAAGCAGTGTGTTTTCCACCATTACTCTTATAGATATATCGTATTGGAAAATCACTTTTTTCTTGGAACTGAGTAATTAGATCTTTCGTACCATCAGTACTTCCGTCATCAACTACAAGCCACTCAAAATCTTTTACAGTTTGCTTTTGCAGTGAATCCCAGAGGCTTTGTAATCGCCCCCCGATTAAAGGTAGGGGTTAAAACTGTTATCATCATAATTATTGTTTTCCTTATTTATTCTCCATCTGCTGTGCAATATCAGCGTCCACGATTTCCTCGCCGGTCTTATGCTTCAGCTGCTCCTTAGAAGCTTCACTCAGACCGTTGTTGATCACGCAGTTCATATCGCAGGTGCTGCACTTATCCAGATCTTCTTTAGTAACTTTGCCATCACGGTAGTCACGGCAGATTTTCAGCTCGTACATGCTATACGGATGCTTGGTGAAGAGAGCCTTAAACTTGTGAACCAGAACCCAGGTAGCAGGCTTCCAAATGTACTTGTGCATCGCAGGACTTACGCTGCCGATCATCCAGCAGTCACGGTCACAGCAACGAACCTTTGCACGAACCTTCTCAGCCTCCGGACTGTTCCACAGCTCATCCCAAGTCTGATTGTTCAGGTTGCCCATGACCTCTTTATCCTTGGTACCATTGCAAGGCATGACATCGCCATACGGGTCGATAAAGAAGGTATCGAAGCTCATGTCGCAAGGCAGCAGACGCTTCTGGCCATAGATGTAGTTGATCAGACCATGGTTAAAGTAAGCGCGGAACCACTTCTTCGGGCTGTTGCTACGGAGCAGTTCGTTGACCAGATTCTCAAAGTTCTTTGCAACCATCGGACGGTCATGGATGATGTTCTTTGCCTCAACGAAATAGAAGCTGTTATGCAGAGATGCAGTTGCGAACTCCATGCCCATTTCATCAGAGATTTTGTACAGAGGAACAAGGTCAGGAGCATTCTTGTCCTGAACAGTCATACCGAAGCCAACATCCTTCATGCCCATCTCACGCAGCTTCTTCAGTGTGCTGTAACCACGTTGGTAACCGTTCTGCAGGCCACGAATCTCGTTGTTGGTCTGCTCCAGACCCTCGATAGAGATACGAATACCGATCTGCGGGAACTCCTTGCACAGGTCAACGATACGGTCGGTAAAGAAACCGTTGGTCGAAATAACGATACGGTCAGATTTCTTGTACAGTTCACGCACGATTTCCTTCAAGTCAGTACGGATGAACGGCTCTCCGCCGGTGATATTGGTAAAGTACATCTTTGGCAGCTTCTTGATGGTTTCGATGCTGATTTCTTCTTCCGGCTTGGAAGGTGCTTTATAACGGTTGCACATAGAACAACGAGCGTTGCAACGATAAGTAACGATGACCGTACCATTTAACTTCTTTTCTTCAGACATGATTAACTCTCTCTTTCATACATATAATAAATTTCTCTAGTACCACTTTTACGATGCTGGAAAAAACAATAGCCCCTGCAAGGGTCAAAATTGCTGTCATTCCATACGAAAAAGCATTTACACCAAATATCTGAGTTATCTTTACTTTCTCTAAAACTCGATAAATCATCATATGGCTCAAGTAAACCTCGAAGCTAATAGAACTAAGTTTTTTTATCAGCTTGTTTTCTCCTAGCTTTCCGTCGGTAGTTATCGCAAAGATAATAATTGCCACAGAAAAAACGGCCATAACCAAGTCATTTTGACTTAGAAAATAATATGTGCTAGCAGCTATTGTGAGAAATATAACCGCAACAATTCTAATATTCTTCAGTCGCTCCAGTTCATCTCGATAAAGATAAATCAGACCCCCCGCCATGAAAAATATCGCACTGTACAGGATGTTTTCTCTCTCCATAAAATTTCCCAGTACATGTTGTGCATCAAAAAAGTACAACTGACAGAAAATGTTATAAATTCCAGCAATAATAAAACCCAACCATGCTCTTTTCTTTGAAAACAGCAAAAAGCAGAAAAACGGAAATAACAAGTAAAAAACAAATATCACTGCCAAAGTCCAACTCACACCTACAACAGAAATCTGTGGGTTTGGCAGTAACCCCTGTAACATTGTAAGATTTGCAAAAATTTCGTATATACTATTCGCACTTGGAGAGATCACCACATCCAAAATGCAAAGCAATGCAAAGAATGGCCATAGTTTTTCATATCGGCGTTTGTAGAATGTTTCTATATTAATTGTTCCTGCTTTGAATTTCTCATAATATCCGCAACACATTCCAAAGGCACTCACCGTCATAAACAGAATGGTAAAATTGCCTGCCGTTCCGATAACTTTTTCGAATAAAAATCCGCTTAGACCGTAATTCCCATTTGCAAGCACATGCATTAGAACAATGCCCGCAATTGCTATAACACGAACCACATCCAACCCTGGATAATGATTACTTGCTATTTTTCTTTCATTCATCCTTATTTAATCTCTCCGCCATAAACCTTCATAATTTTCTCGTAATACTCATCACTGGTATCGAAGCTGATGTCCTTGCAGTTCTTGCTATATGCTTCGCACAGCTTCTTATCACCCCAGAGCTTCTCTATCTTTCTCTTCAAATCTTTCCCGTTACCGCTTTCAAACAGCTCGCCGGTCTTGCCAACCTGAATCAGCTCCGGGATACCACCAATGTCTGCTCCCAGCACCGGCGTGCCGTACATCTGGGATTCCATCACGGAGAACGGGCAGTTCTCGTACCACTCGGACGGATAAATGGAGAACCGTGCCTCACGGATCAGCTTCTCCAGTGCCTCGCCTTTCTGGAAGCCAACGTTCTTGATGTTCTTAATACCATTTACTGTCTCTTCCAGCGGGCCAGTACCGGCGAAAATGAACTGTACATCCGGCAGTTCTTTACAGACCTTGATGAGCGTGCCGATACCCTTCTCCTCCGAGAAGCGGCCGAAGTAAAGGACGTAGTCCTTCTTTTCCGTTTCCTTCCACTCCACCTTGTCGATGAAGTTGTGCATTGCCACGGTTTTCGTCGCAAACAGAGGATTGCTGTCCATCTTGCTCTTCATGAACTCAGAGCAGCAGATCATGGTGTCAATGTACTTGTAGGTACCCTTCCACTTCCAGAATTCGGCTTCCATCATGCCGATGGCAGATTTTGCCGTGGAGCCGTGGATGCACTTGCCTTTCATGCAGTTCACGAAATGACCACCCAGGCACTTCTCACAGTTCTGGTGCGTGTTGGGATTGTTCAGCATGTGGTTTGGGCAGACCAGCTGGTAGTCATGTGCCGTGAAGATGATCTTACAATCTCTTCCGGTCTCCTTGCGCCACTTCACGATTTCCAGAATGATGGAAGGTGTCAGCTGGTAGTTAAAATTGTTCAGGTGACAGACATCCGGCTTAAAGTCGTCCAGCACTTTCCGCAGCTGCACCCGCGCTTCCTTGCTGTAGATAGTTTTGATGGGGTAGGTCAGCTTGCTCAGCTTCGACCCGCCGTGGAAGTCCATATCAGATGTATAAGCATTGACCCGGTTGCCCACGCAGCGGCCTTCATGCTCCATACCGAAATACTGAACCTGATGTCCGTGCTGTTCCAGTGCCTCACCCAATTTGAATATGTACGTCTCGCTGCCGCCATTGGGATATAAAAATTTATTTATCATCAAACTTCTCATCATGTTCTCCTGTATAGCTTTATCGTTTCTTCTGCAACATCATCCCAGTTGTATTTCCCACAGATAAAGTCTGCTGCCTGTTCTTTATACTTCTTGATCTTTTCAGGATGATCGCAGGCATCTTGCAGCTTTTCCCTGAGAGCATTCACATCGGATTTCCTGAAGATCAGTGCCTTATCTTCCACTACTTCTGCACATTCCGGAATATCGGAAACCAAACAGCAATTCCCATAGCTCATTGCTTCCAGCAGGCTCAGGGGCATGCCTTCCAGATCTGAAGGCAATGTGTAAATGTAGGCATTACTATATAATTCTTCCAGTATCTGGCCCTGCACAAATCCGGTAAAAAGGATTCTTCCATCTTCTTTGGCCAGATCTTCCATCTCCTTCATGAAAGAATCCGTATCACTGGAGCCACCGGCAATCACCAGTTTTTTATCTGTGTGAACATGCTTGAATGCTTCGATCAGATATCGGATTCCTTTTTCCGGTACCAGGCGACCCAGGAATAAGATGTAAGAATCCTTTGTCAGTCCATATTTGGCTGTAATATGCTCCGCTGCTTTCAGTTCCGGAGGATTCACACCGTTAGGTATGAATCGAGTGGTTCTGCCATATGTATCACTGAAATAATCCTGAACACTTCTGCTCAGGACAATTATTTCATCTGCATATTTTACCGCATTTCTTTCACCCTGTCGGATGAATCTGGATCCAAAACCAGACTTCCATTTCTCACGCTGCCAGTCGATCCCGTGAATGGTAACTATGACTCTTTTGCCAAACAACTTGGGCAGCCATGCGAAAAAGGCCGGCCCCTCAGCATGGATATGAACCACATCATATTTTCCCAGTGCACAAAAGAGAGCTGCGAAGAAGGAAGAACTTACGGCTGCAAGCCCTTTCTGTTCGATCGTAGGAACATATTTCTGGCAGATCCCCTGATATTCCCTTTGATCCGTATTGTCATATTCTGCCCCACTGACATGATGCCCTGATCTGTTGTAGCATGTTACCTGACATCCCATGCGAGCCATCCGGGTACATAGCTCTTTTACCACGATCTCGATACCGCCCTCTCTGGACCACCGTTTGTGGCCAAATACAGCCAATCTTAAGTTCTTTTCCATCGCTTTTCTCCATAATACAGTCCATTTAAAATGGCTGAAGCTTAGACAGCTCCCTTTTTATTAAAAACCACTAACAATGTTTCAAGTAAGATCTTGATATCCATTCCAAAGTTCCAATTCTCAATATATTCTTTATCAAGCCTTACAACCTCTTCAAAATCGGTAATCGTGCTGCGTCCTTTCACCTGCCACATGCCGGTTATCCCTGGCTTAATGGCCAGTCTTGCACGATGGTGAAGCTCATATAGGTTTGTCTCGGAAATAAGTGGCGGACGTGTCCCCACAATAGACATATCTCCTTTTAATACATTGAAAAACTGCGGAAACTCATCAATGCTTGTTTTCCGGATAAATTCTCCGATGCCTGTCTTATGAGTTCCATCGGGCAGGATCTTATTTCCAATGACCCGTGGATCGAAATCCAGTTTAAACATCTTTCCATCACCCAGTTTATTATCTTTCATCAGTTCCGCTTTGTGTTCTTCCGCATCCATGTACATACTGCGGAATTTGTACATCTTGAAACGTTTTCCATTCTTTCCTACACGCTCCTGGGCAAAGAAAATGGGGCCGGGGGATGCTATATAGATGGCAGGTGCAAGGAATATAAATAAGATCCCTGTAACCAGACATCCAACCAAGCCACCTACAATATCCAGCAGACGTTTCAGCATAAGCTCCTGGGTAGATGCATAATTAATACTTGTGGTTAAGACTGTATAATCTCCGATCCTTTCCACGAACTGTTTCTTGCCTGGTACGCTCTGTACCTTTACCAGGTTCAGATGTACAGTCACACCTGTTTCTGTGAATTGCCGGATCAGCTCTTTGGGATAAGGCACCGTGCCGGAGGTTGCAATCAGTACTTCATCGATCCATTGCTTACATACAAATTCGGCAGCATTCGCCATGTCCGTAACCACTTCCACACCGCCTATATGTTGACCTGTCATCTCCTTATCAATGACAGCGATACCGGCGATCTTATATCTGCCATAATTATGTGTTATCATGTTCTCTACTACTGTATTAGCCACATCTTCAGAAACCACCAGCAATAAAGAGCAATCCCCATCCTCTTTCATTTTTTTACGTAGATGGCGTTTCCAGAGCACTCTTATCAGGTACGTAAGCAATATGTATATTATGATAGTCAGCACTAACGCAAGTCTGGAATAAAAATGGCTCCGCTGTAACATGAACAGATATACTAAAGAAAGTGCCCCGATCGTCACCCCTTGGCGCGCCGTTAAAACAAATCCCCTGTAAAAATCTTGTTTCAGAACATTTTTCATTGTATTTGCTTCAAACATTACCAGCAGATCTGCCATTTCGATAAATACTGCCATATTTCTGTAATTAAAATTTGTATATGGATTGATCCCATATCCACTAAACGCATACGCCAATATAAATGCTATCTGCAAACAGATCAAATCTAAAATAATAAAGTCCAGATGCTTTATCCATCCTTCAGAATCTTTTCTATACATGTATTTTTCTTTTTCCTTCTATTTTTCAAAACGTATATTGGTGGTAACATAATGGTCTGAGATTACCTCTGTAATTCTGAGGGTACTGCTATAATAAGCCAGCGTTCCCCTGCGTGGTTGGGGAACTTGCTAAAGCTTTTTTGCCAAATAGCCGGCTTATTTTACAGTAACTCTAATAGATTTCTTTACTGTCCTGTAATTCTTTGCTCTAACAGTAACTGTTATACGATAAACACCTTTTCTGGTGCCCTTAGCCACAGTGATCTTGCCATATTTGTTGACTTTGATCCTGGAGCTGTTGGTTTTGTACGTAACCCTTCCGGTCTTCTTAGTTACTTTAACCACCTGGCTTGTAGCTTTATTTCTGTTGTACCTTACTGTAATATTCGACTTGGATACAGATACTTTCTGTTTCTTCAGTTTGATCTTGTAAGTAAGCTTTTGAACGTATCCGGCATATTTTCCTTTACCTTTTATAGTAACGGTATAGGTACCGGCATTTTTCACTTTCTTTGCTTGTACAGTGTAGTACTTCTTATTAAGCGTTTTGCCATTAAGGTCTTTTACAACTACAGATGGTTTATGAGTCTTGCCATCATATACCACTGCAGACTGCTTCAGAGAAGCCTTAAAGGATTGTTTTGTCGGTGATTCTTTTGCGGATACCGATACTGATACACAAAGAACCATCAATAAAGAAGCAAAAATAAGGGCGATTCTTTTAGAAAGTTTCATGTTTCTCACTCCTTTTGTTGCATGTATCAATAAACAGAAGCTTCCACGCACCTTCCATTTATCCAAGATTCAGTGACGTCTGTGCGCCATTCCGGTATAGCTTTGTGCTTCCGGATCCATATGATATATCATCGGATGCACGCTTATCTTCCTGCGTCGCAAAGCTTATTTGCCTGCATCCGGTTTTTCTTCTTTTCCATAGCCATAACCATATCCATATTTCTTTCCATATTTCCCATAATACTTGCTGTAATATTTGCCATAGGCACGGCTATGTACTTCTGCACGATTCAGTACGGTTCCAAGCAGTTTACAGTTGACTTGCTCCAATTCAAATAAGGATTGCTTGATCATACCCTTTGGGGTAACTCCGGCACGTATGACAAGTACTGCTCCATCACACATGGAAGCGATCAGTGCACTGTCAGATACACTGCCAAGAGGTGGTGTATCAATTATGACAAAACGGTAATTCTCTGCCAGGGTATTCAGAAGATCCCGGAAACGACTGTCCTCCAGTAAGGCAGACGGGCTTTCCAGAAGCTGTGTGCACGGCACCAGATATCCATTGGCTACGTTGGTCTGATAGACTACTTCATCGTATTCTGCCATGCCGGATAAGTAATGATTCAGGCCTCGCACATCCTCCTTGTATTCGATCTGGAGGCGCTTCCTCATCACGGATTTTCGCAGGTCAGCGTCTACCAGCACAGTAGGAAACCCGGCCTCAGCCAGCATCTTCCACAGGTAGGAAGATACCGTGCTTTTGCCCTCATTTGGCAGACAGCTTGTCAACAGGATCTTTCGTGTATTCTTGCCACAGAATTTAATATTGATACGCAAACGGTTCATTGCCTCTTCTACTGCATATGGCAATTCAGGAAGGGTGATCGTCAGCTGCTTCATCTTCTATGTCCTCTCTTTCCGGAATGTACCTCTTCTTCAAAATCAACCACCTGCTCGCTATCCGGAATCGTGGTAAGCGGTACCAGGCCAAAATATTTCTCCATATCTTCTGCAGTATGTATGGTATCATCCATAAGATACTGTGCCGCCAGAATCCCTGCCATAATAAAAAGCCCCAGAAGTGCACCGATCATTGTATACTTTTTGTAGCTTGGACCTGCCTTATAATCTGCCATCTTGGCATGCTGGGCTATATTCGGTGCCAGTGTGCTCATAGTCTCCGGAAGATAGGATACTGCCACTTCTGCCATTGCTTCTGCCAGATTCATAGAAAGCTGCGGGTCTGTAGTGGTTGCTGTGATCTGAAGAATACGTGTATCAGCCGGATTGCTTAGGGAATACAGTCCTTTCAGATTATCCGGTGTCATATCCAGGTGCAGCTTATCAATAACCAGATTCAATACCGGATAGCTAAGCATCAGTTCTTCATAATCTGCGGTAAGGGATGTACCCAGATTCAGGTCACTTAGATTAACCACTGAGTCATCGGATGCAGATACTACGTATAATTTTGATGTGGAATCGTAGGTAGGTTCAATGAAGAAAAAAGCATATGCATTCAGCAGCACCGCACCTGCCAGCAGGCAGAGAAGCAGGTAATACCACTTATCCAGCAGCTTGTTTGCCAGATCCAGAAGATCGATCTCCATCTCCTCGTTTGTTTGATTCTGATTCATTTTCCTTTCTCCTTGTACTGTTTTCTTATTGATAGTTATTCAAAACATATGGGAAAGCATCTTTTGTCCTGTTTCTTACAAGAATCTATTTCTGCTTCTCATAGAATAAGGTCAGTATCACCTGTTCCAGACTGTTTTCATCCGGTACAAAGGTCTGCCAGTCGCTGTCATCCACGCCATATTTCCCATCAATGGACAGCCTTCCAACCTCCCTGCCATCTGTCAAAAGAAGAGACAGGCGACTGAACTTTTTGGCGTTGATATTCGTAGTCATATAATCTTCCAGCACATGATACATCTGAAGCGGGAAGGTATTGTCTTCCTTGCACTTCTGCCGGAATGCTGTCTTAAAGCCATCCTCATACTGTGTCTGACGCGCCATACGGTTCTGATTGGTATCATCATCCTTCATCGTCATCCTGCCACGAATAAAATGCTCTGCCTGAGATCCAGTCAAAGTAACGGTTTCTCCTTTTTTCAGGCTGTCATCCACACCGGTGAAATCATCCTGGATAGTAACAGTAACACCGCCTACCAGATCGTTCACTGTCTGGATCGCTCCCATATTTACCATGGCATAATAGTCGATCCTGGCTCCATTCAGAAGAGTGGACACTGCCTGAACTGTATTCTCTGCCCTGGTAATATGATCCAGGCTCATGGCGTGTGCCAGTGAAATCTGCATATCATCTGTACTGATGTAGCTCCCATCATCCTCCAGACTCTGAACTGGTGTGATCGTATTTCGATCTATCGTTACCATCTGGCACTGATCGGTACTTCGATCCCGTACCAACAGGATCAGTACATCACACTGACCGCTGCCATCATATTCACTGATCTGTTCCACTTTTCCCGGATCATCGATACCGGCAAAAAGATATGTCTCCAGATTTCCTCTTGGCACATACGCAGTACCCTGATAGAGGATCTTATTATCCTCATTCTTCTGAACGGTATTCTTCAGAGACTGCCTGTCTGCCATGCCAAGGATGCAGGATATGATAGCGAATCCTGCTGCAAGTATAGCAATAAATATCCCAATCTTCGCATATATACGCTTGATTTCTGATTTTTTTCTGTATCTGGTCATACTGTTCCTTTTCTAAACTTCTTCAGGCAGATCACTTCATCATCTCTTTCAGCATAGCGGGACCGCCTGCCGGATGGGTGGCTTCACAATACATAAGTGCTGCCAAAATGATAAATAATATCACACTGAATGTGATACATACTTTTTTAGACATTATTACTCCTCCGTTTTTTTTCTGAATATCCTGCTGCTTTCGTGGGCACCGTCTGTCCATTGTCAAACAATAATTCATATCCCTGCCGGTCAATCTTCTCCAGAAGCTGTATGCCCTTTTTCTTTTGGATCATATCTCTGCCAGCCTTTAAATTCGGTACCCGGTGATGGGCTCCATGGCAGTCGCTGCCAAGAACATGGGCAGTGCCCTCTTCCAGCATTTTCAGGAAGAAATGTCGATATCTCCAGTTTGTCAGGCATTCTGCATTAAGCTGTACGTAAATCGGAAGTTCCAGTAACTGGCAGATGTACTTCTTGTTGCCTGGCATCCGGATGAAACGATCAAGATGTGCGATCATGATCCGTAAATGACGATTCTGGATTAGGCCGGAAACTTCTTCAATAATGTGTTCATTCCATGGGGCAAAGGGCATCTCCAGCAACAAAAGGTCTGTATCTTCTATAGTGAGTCTGCGGATCTCTTCTGATCTGCTGATACCATTAAAGAATGCTACTTCACTGCCAGTCAGAATCTGTGGATAGTCTGTCCATCCACGCTCTGCTGTGGCTTTGCAAAGAGCATCATAAGCCTGCTGTCTATGTTGAAGAAAAGTGTCAATCCTGTCCTGCATGGCATAAAAGTGCGGCGTTGCTACCAGAATGTCTGTCTGTTGTGCCCTGATCTGCTCCAGCATTGCCATGGATGTGTCCAGATTCCTGGATCCATCATCGATCCCCGGAAGTATGTGTGAATGAAAGTCAATAATCATATTCTTTTCTCCAAAACCTGATATGCAGAGAACTACGCTGCATGATACTGTACAAAACCAGCCAATACCGTATAAAACGGCATGATACAAGTACATCATGTACTAAATCTCGTGTAATATAAATTTCTTCTCAAAATTTGTCAAGAGTGCAAACCTGCTTATCTTGATATATATCAAGAGTTTCATAAAAAAAGCCGATTCTTGTGATTACTCACAAGTTTATCGGTTTTTTTGCTTATATTGTTTGGGATGTGTGGGGCAATGAAGTCAATTGTAAATTTTCTGCGGTGCGATTGACTTTGTTATATGAAAAGACCGCAGAGGCGATTTTACACCGCTACCGCCTGCCACCGTCTCGACCTGGTATCCGGTCATTATACACCGGAAATTCCAGACCACTAATTCTGATGATGTTCTCATTGTTTTTTATCTGTTTTTTTCTCCAACATTTTATTGAATTCAGGTAATCTTCTTCCACCGTGCTGAGTGTTCGTGCTTTATATTTTTTATACTCGTCCGTTGCTTTATCAACAGCCTGTTTGTGCGATATACTTCCGTTTCCCTGTAAAAGCTGTTCCCCGCTCATTGTCAGAATCCGATCCAGATGCTCTGCCCAGTCCCTCATTGTCATAGCCTGTTCCCGTTCTGCCTGACGTTCTGCAAAATCAAGATATCCCGATACCAGCTGTCCCATTGCACGTAATTCTTTTTCAAATAAATAATTCTTTGCAACTACAGCTTCTTTTAATGTTGGTTGATTTCCTTTAAAAGTAGTAAGTCCCATAAATTCTTTTTCTGCATCTGCTCTGTTATAGATTACTTCTGCTGCAGTTTGTCCATGAATTGCGTAGTGAATTTTATTTTTCACTTTTTTGAAAAATGCAATGGATATTTCCGCTTTCGGATCATAATCTATGCTCGTTGCATAAATTTCCAGAACCTGGCGATAAAATACTTTCTCGGATGCACGAATATCACGGATTCTCTCTAGCAATTCCTTGAAATATCCACCGCCACCTAGATTTTTCAAACGATCATCATCAAGTGCAAAACCTTTTCTCATGTATTCTTTTAAAATCCCAGCTGCCCAGATTCTGAACTGTGTTCCTCGTTTTGATTTTACACGATAGCCAACAGAAATAATAACATCAAGATTGTAATAGTCTACATTGTAAACTTTTCCATCAGTAGCAGTGTAGGCAAATTTTGCCCACACTGACTCTTTTTCTAACTCTCCCTCTTTAAAAATATTTCTGACATGTTTTCCAATCACACTACGATCTCTCTGAAACAATTCTGCCATCTGATCAATAGACAACCAGACTGTATCACCATCAAAAGTAGTTTCAACTTTCGTCAGACCATCCTCTGTCGTATAAATAATCATATCTGCTTTTTCTTTGTCCATAAATTAATTTTCCTCCAAAATCAGATACATTATCAACGTGAACAATTTAAAGAATAGAAATTCAACACAGCCACTATGACAAAATCATTATTCTGCATTTTTACCATTTATAATACGATAGTAATCATCCATATCCACGCTGAGTTTTACCTTGGCATCTGGTTTTCGTTTGCCCCAAAAGCACACAGTCTCAACATGGCACGATACGTCCTGATTGATGTCAGTTTTCGGGAACCGATCCAGACTAATGTGGACTGTAGCAAAATATCTCCATTTGTTTGCGGAAACATATCTACAAATTCTGTAGCAAAAATATCTCGATACATTCCGCTATCCATATCGCAGCCTGAACCTCGCCCGTTTACGGAAAAAGTTCAACTTTTTTAATCGTTTCTACTATTATAGTGATTCCAACATAAAAGTCAAATCTTCCGAGGAAACGCCATCGCCTCAACCTTGTCCGTTCTTCCTACAGAAACAGGTCAACGGCTATTTTTCGCCCCGACTGATGGCTCAGCTTCCATGCACTCGACCTTGGTAAGCTAAAAATTTAATGGCGATGTTGCTACTTCTTCGCATTCTCTTCCAGTTCCAGCATGTACTTATCAAAGTCAGACATAAATAATCTGTCCTGAATCACGCGGTATTTTTCAAATTCGGTCTCAGCTTTTGCTTTAGCAATCTCAGCAGTGATTTTACCTGCATCCTGAAGAACCTCTCTGTCATCAGCCATCAGGAATAAGTCCAGACGCTTTGCCCAGTCCTCCATCGTCATGGGAATGTGACGTTCCGCACGGTCCTCTGCCAAATCCAAATAAGCGGATACAATACGCTCCAGGGACCGCATTTCCTTCTCTGAAAGATAATTCTTCGCAACGCTCACATCACTTTTTACAATCTTACCTTCCGGTGCTGCTGCCCAAGTGGTTAATCCCATATGTAGCTTATCAGCATCGGCTCGCTCGTAAATCAACTCCGCTGCTGTATGCCCATGGACCGCATAATGCATCTTATTTTGAACCTTTGCAAAGAACTGTTTTGTTGTTTTTGCTGTTCGATCATAATCGAGAGCTGTAGCATAGATATCTGTTATCTTCTGATAAAATCTACGCTCAGACAAACGAATCTCACGAATCTGCTCAAGCAAACGGTCGAAGTATTCTACTGTAAGCACAGATTCACCATTTTTCAGGCGTTCATCATCCATGACCCAGCCTTTGATTGTGTAATCCTTCACTATGCCATTGGCCCATTTGCGAAACTGCACTGCTCGCTCATTATTTACCTTGAATCCAACAGCAATAATCATTTGAAGATTATAATGCTTTGTATCACGAGTCACCTGACGGGAACCTTCGGTTTGAACTATTCGGAAATTCCGAATAGTTGCAGACTCTTCTAATTCACTATCTGCATAAATCTTTTTAATATGTTCATTTATCGTTGGCAAACCAACGTCATACAATGTGGCCATCATCTTCTGTGTCAACCATATATTCTCATCCTCATAGCGCATCTCAATGCTGTCTTGCTGATCACCGATAGATGCAACATAAGTCAGGTATTCCGCTGCGCTTGAGCGGATGGTTATCTCATCTTTTTTCTTTGCCAAATGAAGCGCCTCCTCTAATTATCAAAGAAAATATCTAAATCAATTATTTCATAATCTTTTGAAAGCTGCACAGGATAGCTCTTTCCTGCCTCTATAGTCTCATTTGGGAGAACTATTCTATACTCCTGTTCTTGCTCAAAAAATACATCCTTGCAGAATAAAACTCTAAACGCATAATCCGCATAAAAAGTATATCTTGTTCCTCCGTCTACTTTTTCTGGAGATGCATCCTGCATCAAATATTTCATATACTCCATGTCCATTGCTATTTCACCATCGGTGGTTTCGTAACCT
This sequence comes from Blautia ammoniilytica, assembly GCF_025566965.1. NCBI lineage: Bacteria > Bacillati > Bacillota > Clostridia > Lachnospirales > Lachnospiraceae > Blautia > Blautia ammoniilytica. Next base: position 98,658 of record NZ_JAOQJL010000011.1, read on the forward strand.
TTATCTATATGAAAATAATTGACTTTTTCAGCCTTAATCTCAGTACCTATACTTCTTTTAACATCTTCAATAAATACCTCTGGATTAGGAATTATTACAACAGCATCAGCATTAGGGAAATGTTCTCTAATAGTCTTCTTTTTATCATCTGAAAGATTGATGATTAGATTTCCAACATCATCAACTTTACAATTGTCTTCATAGACAGCGAACATACAAAAAACTGGCATTTTCTCTGCGGGTTCTATTCTCACTAAGCCATTTGCTTTTCCACATTCCGCGATTACTTCTTTAGTATCTGGATGCTGTATTATCATTTTTTGAGCAAACATTCTCGTACCAACTTCAAGAATATCTCCTTGTCCTTTGATTTTCAGTTTATCTTCAATTCCCCAGAAAGTGACAGCATTTGAACAGTATATATTACCTTTTACAAGGCTCTCTAAATGCTCACGTTTCCCAAATTTTAATAAATATTTTATTTCATCCACTAATCACTCACTCCTTCCATAACATCTAATCCACAGACTAAACCATCTAACCGTTTTCACAGTGGATATATTTCAATATAAGAAATACGAACTTTCATGAGCTATTACCTAATCTCAAAAAAGCCGGTCAATACGCCACTTTCTGGCACTTATTTATCTTTTCTTGACAACAAAACTGCGCACTCCACATGCTCGGTAAAACAAAACATCTCTACTGGCTGGATTTTCCTGACAGCATAACCTTTCCGGGTAAGGTATCCCAGATCACGGGCCAGAGTTTCCGGGTTACAGGAAATGTATACCACCCGGTCAGGGTTTAATTTCACAAGGGAGCTTAGAAATTTCTGGTCACTCCCTGCACGAGGCGGATCCATAAACACAACCTGGGCGGTCTGTCCGGTAGCAGCCATTGCTTCCATATATTCCCCTGCATCTCCTTCGCAGAAGCGTACATTGGAACTTTTATTTTCTCTTGCATTGATCCTGGCATCCTTTACTGCATCCTTATTCAGTTCAACTCCTGTTACCCTTCCTGCTTTTTTCGCTGCGATCAGGCTGATGGTGCCAATGCCGCAATAGGCATCGATCACACTTTCTTTTCCTGTCAGGTCTGCATATTCCACAGCTTTCTCATACAGGATCTCCGTCTGCTTAGGATTCACCTGATAAAAAGACCTGGGAGAAATACGGAAGGTACAGCCACAAAGGCTATCCTTAATATAACCCTTTCCGTAAAGCACAATATCACGGTCTCCAAGAACCATGCTTGTATTTCTGTCATTTACATTCAAAACGATTGTTGTGATTTCAGGATGTGCCTTTTTCAGTGCTTTCACAAAATTATTCTTTGACGGAAAAACAGGTGAAACAGTTACAAGAACCACCATGATCTCTTTACTGGTAAAACCTCTGCGTACCAGTACATGACGTAAAAGTCCATATCCGGTATCTTCATCATAGGTCTTGATCTTAAAGGATTTCAGCATGCCACGGATGGTACGGATGATCTCCTGGCTTTTCTCATCCTCGATCAGGCACTGGTCAATAGATACAACCCGGTGGGATCTGGGCTCATATATACCGGAAATAATATTTCCTTTCCGGTCACGGTCAAAAACTGCATGAACTTTATTCCGATAAAAATATGGATTCTTCATCCCTATGATCTTCTGCACTTTTCCATATTTTCCCAGCAATTCCTGTACCTGCTTCTGTTTTTTGACAAGCTGCTTCTCATAGGGTACGCCCTGGTATCTGCATCCTCCGCATTTTTTTGCATATGCACAACTTAATACTTTTTCTTCGCTCATTTTTCCTCCAAAAAGCATTGCAGACTTTTATAAAAACTCCACAATGATTCTAATATTTCGATCATTATATTTTCTCGATAGTATTCCGCAGCTTCTGCATCTTTTCATCCAAAGCTGCCACTTCCTCCGAATAGTCCCTCAGTTCCTTGGCTGCCTTTTCTGCACCAGATACGTTTTTTTTGTACATTAACTGGTACTCCAGCACAGACCAGAAATCCATGGCAACAGTACGGATCTGTATTTCCACTCGTTTTGTCTCAGATTCTTCATTGAAATAAATAGGGATATCCACGATCAGGTGAAGACTCATATACCCGTTTTTCTTTGGCTTTTCAATATAATCCTTCTCTTTGATAACTTTGATATCTTGCTGTTTTTTCAGGATCTGTGCCACTTCATATACATCATCAAGAAAAAGACAGACGATCCTTACACCGATCAGATCGTTCAGCTTTTTTCTTGCGGTCTGCAGATCTGTATCCAGTCCCTTCCTCACAAGCTTGGCATATATGCTTTCCGGCTTTTTGATCCTTCCGGTAATACTTTTCATAACTTCTCTCTGATATTTCATGGAAAGCTGTTCATCAATGATCTTTGCCTTTGCTTCTACAATACCGATGGCATACTGTCCCTGCAGATAGAACTGATCCTTCTGCATGTCTTTGTATATTTTCCTGATTTCTGCTGCTTCTTTTTCCCCGATTATATTCTTATCTTCTTTATTCCCCATAAACGATACACTCCTTGATCCAATCCTACGTAACTGTTCAGTATCATCACAGTTACTTTCTACTGAATAGTTACAATAATACAATAAATTTTCCTCAATGCCAATGATAAATGATGAAATAATACAGGATCCTTGTGCTTATTATCCATATGTTTCTGTAAAATCCTGGTAAAATCATAAAAATGCCACATTCCTTATTACTGAAGAACTCTTTTCAGTATTAAGAAGATGTGGCATTTATACATTTCATCCGGAGGTATCTTTGCAGGAGTTTTTTACAACATTTACTGGTTTATGCAGTTTGCTTTTTATGATCGCAAAAGCGACTTACCATCCATACTGCCAGCGCTGAAGCAAACAGGCCTATCAAGAAGCCGGCCAGTACATCTGTAGGATAATGAACTCCCAGATACAGCCTTGAAAAGGCGATCATACAGGCCAGGACCAGGGCCGGGATCCCGTATTTCTTTGGCAAAAGCCTGAAATACACAAAAGCACTTGCAAATGAAGCACAGGTATGCCCTGATGGAAAAGACCAGTCTATTGGCTTGGTGACAATTGGGATCAACGCACTGTATGTATCATATGGTCTGACTCTTGCAACCATATTTTTCAGACATACATTAGTGATCAGCGCTCCGATCACAAGGGCAATTGCTGCTGCCGCGCCTGCTTTCCTGGTTTTCTTCATGATCAGCAGGACAACTGCCAGAAGGATCCAGAACCATCCTCCGTCTCCCAGAAATGTGATGGCTCTCCAGAATCCATTCATCCATTCTTTTCGGATATGCTCCTGGATATATAAAAGAATAGAGATATCTGCATTTTGTATTATATTCATTTTTCTGACCCTTTCTTTTCTTAGTACGCAAAAAGAATATCAGAAAACAGATTACACTATTTACCCCAAAATGTAAAGCTTGTAAAACAGCATTGCCGGATTTCAAGTCGAGCAGCCGCGAGACTTGGCGCGTGATTCTGGTCAGCGTAAGCTGACATATTCTTTACAGAATCACTGCGCATCCTCGCGGAGCGTTTATCTCAGTCGGAGATTGGACTCCCACTGAGACGAACTTGCTGTTACTCACCACCTGAAAGAGGTGGGAGTCTTCTCGACTGAGATAAAATCATCTTTTCACGAATAAAACCTTTTAAAACAGCATTTCACGGATTGCTTCATTGATCATCTGTTTGTGAAGGGCACCATCTTTATCCTTATCCGGGATTTCCAAAAGCACAGCACCAGGAATATGCTTTGCCAGATATTCGCCATATTCGTAAGGATGGCACAGATCATTCCTGCAGGCCAGAATGGTAACAGGAACCTGGATATTCTTCAGCACCTCCACATTAGGAATAGGCGTCTTATCCGGCAGGATCTGATATTTCTGCCAGTATTTAACACAGGCTTTATCTTCAAAAGGAGAAGTAAATGCATTGCAGGTATAAGCAGACGGCTCCTTTACGATCTGCCACCCTTCGGTGGTATAAAACCGCTCAATGCCTCCCTCCTGCAGACAGGCTCCCAGATCATAATACGCTTTCTGAACCTTATCTGACATAGGATGATCTGTCCATGCATTCCGGATCAGAAGAAGCTTTTCAACCTTCTGGGGATATCTTACAGCTAGATTCAGACATACTGCAGCTCCCATAGAGATTCCTGCAAAGTACGCCTTTTTAATTTCCAGTCTGTCCATTAAATCACACACATCATCAGCAAGATGATCAAAGTCAAATTTCTCCCAGCAGGCTTCACTTTCGCCGTGGCCCTGCTGGTTCAGATTGATCAGACTTACCCCTTCAAGCGGCTCATAGGTAGACTGGATCTGCTTTACGCTTCCTCCCATGCCATGCAGAAATATGAAGGGTATCCCTTCACCACTGATCTCATATTCCAGGTGAAGACCATGATTTATCCATTTATACATTAAGAATCTCCTCCAGGAACTTTTTGCTTACCGGTATCTGTTCTTCTGAAAGACCATGCATGATCAGTGCACCTTCATATCCTGTCTTTTTCAGAAGATCAATATACAGTCTGAAATCAAGATCTCCCTGTCCGGCAGCTACGAACTCTGTGTTTCCTTTAAAGGAAATATCTTTTGCATGTGCCAAAACAATATCCCTTCCAAGAATCTCAAAGCCTTCTCTCAGTACTTTTTCCATGTCTGCTGCATCACCGTCATGGAACAGGTTTGCACCATCCATAATGATCTTGATCCGGTCACTGCCGGAAGCATCCATATATTTTCTTGCGATCTCAGGAGAACAGATAATATTGCTTGCCTCTGTTTCCACACCAAGGATCACATCGTTATCATCTGCATATTTTAAAATGGTCTCTGTGGTTCTCATCAGATCGTCCCAGGAAGACTGCTTGGTATTGTCCTCATGCCATTTCCATTTGCTTTCTGTATTCTTGGATCCAGTGCAAAGTGTAACAATGGGAATACCCAGATATCTGGCGATCTGGCACTGAAGCTTAAACTGGTCACAGCCTTTTTTTCGCGCCTCTTCGTCCGGATCGATCATATTAAAGGTACCGGAAAGTGCATCCAGACGGATGTTATATTTTGCAGTAAGTGTACGGATCTCTTCCAGTTTGGTTTCTGCCACATGCTCCGGCAGGGAAGGAAGGCCTGCATTGGAAAGATTGAACTGAGTATGTGTAATGCCATTTGCCGTCATTCTTCTGTATGTTTCTTCCAGATCACCGATCTCATAGGTTCTGGAAAAAATACCGATTTCTTTCATGATCATAATCCTCCCTTAACGTCTTTTAATGCGATCCATTTGCCACCTTGCTGTACAGACTGATAAGTTGCGATTAATGCACGCATCACCATCATTCCATCATCTGCAGTTGCCCCTGTACACGGTGTGCCGTTTAAGATACTGTCTGCAAAGCCTTCCAGCTCTCTTCTGTAAAACTGGCCGTCATATGCTGCAGGTGTGGAAGAAACATTGGTTTCTTTATCATAGCATTCTACAATAGAAGAACGGAATTCCCATGGATTAAAGGTCTTAGCATAGACTGTTCCGCCTGTACCGTAAATCTCACAGCCTTCATGCCACTGCTGTGCAATTGCAATGGTAAGATCCAAAGTACCAATGGCTCCACTGGCAAAATTACAGTCAATCAGCCAGGAATGAACCTTTTCTTTATGTACATATCTTGCGGAAACGCAGTCAATATCCCCCATAAAATAAAGAGCTGTATCAAACAGATGGCTTCCATGTCCCAGAAGGTAATAATGATCCAGCACTGCCTTTGGATTGCCTGCCGGTTTCTTCATTGCATCACTGGAATACAAAACAGGCATCACGTTATCTGTAAGGGTATAACGGCCTACGCTGTCACAATACCAGCCTTTATATGTTGTAATCTCGCCCATTTTTTCTTCTTTAAATTTCTTGGCATACTGAAGGCCTTCATCATAGCGCTTCATATGCCCCACCTGAAGGAACAGCCCTCTTTCCTCTGCCATTTCTTTTAATTCCTGGCATTCTTCAATGGAAACTCCCATAGGCTTTTCCACAAAAACATGCTTTCCTGCAAGAATCGCCTGTTTTGCACATGGTACGTGAAACTGATCCCCAATACCAATGATCACTGCATCAATCTCCGGATCTGCCAGCATTTTGCTGTAATCGTCATATACCTTTTTAGGGGAATAAATAGCAGCCATTTTTTCACGAAGTTCTGCTGCCACATCACAAATTGCTTCCAGCTGAATGTTATGTGCTTTCGTGCATCCGATCAGATGGGCAGCCTGACAGATGATTCCACAGCCAAGTACACCAACCTTTAAACAACGCTCGTCTTTTTTTACATTTGTTTTCATTGTATCATAACTCCTGTCCTGTTTATTTTTTACTGTCCATTAAAGAGGTTCGGATTCTTTTTGACAGGTTCATTGTATGATTTTTGCATGCGCGTTTCAAGCATATATCATGCGTGTTTATGCATGTTTCATTGCTTCACTCATATGATTTTATTTAAATATCTTTTTTTCATCTCTTCTGGAACCCTTCTTGAACATACAAGATGGGTGATTCTTTCCAGCGGACATACGATGTAATTTGCTTCTTTATCCAGCTTTGAATTATCACAAAGTACATTCAGTTCCCTGCAGTTTTCTGCCAGATACTTCTTTACCGGAGCTTCATCTTCATAAGGATAGGGTACAGATACCCCTCTTTTAGCATCTACAGCATAAGCTCCCAGAAAACATTGATCAAAACGATAGTCCTTCAGCTGGGAAAGCACCAGTTCCCCCACCGTTGTCTGAGAACCTTTATTGTAGTGGCCTCCAAGAAAAGTAACATCTGCATTTGGACGTTTCCGCAATTCCTCTGCAACAGGAAAGCTGTTGGTCACTACCCGAAGCCGGATGGATACAGGAAGAAGCGATACAAACAAGGTATTGGTAGTCCCACCGTCAATGGCGATCAGTTCGCCCGGGTGCACCAGCTCTACAGCCTTCCTTGCCACCAGATACTTTTCATCCTTATCCACATTTTTTCTGGCATCAATGCCTGGTGCCGGCCGTTTCCAGGGAATAGCCCCTCCGTATACCCTTTTCAGGATCCCCTGCTCTTCCAGTTCAGAAAGATCCCGTCGTATGGTATCATGGGAACAGCCAAATACCCTGGTAAGTTCCTCTACATTTACTTTGCCGGATGCATACAAAATATTCAGGATCTGCTGATGTCGTTCCTCTTTTAGCATTGCACTTTGCGCCATTTTCACAGTTCCTTTCCTGATTGGTTTTCTATTGCCTGCCGTTTCTTAAGCTGTTCCATAACTGTAGGAAAACGCTGATAATCAGTATGTGGAAGAGCCTGTGCTGCCACCATCATATTCAGGAAATCATCCACAGCTGCAAACTGGATATAAACCATTTCCTCTATGATCCTATCTATATCTGCCAGACATGACCTCTCTAGCAGAAGCTTTTGTGCCCCTTCCAGAGATGAATTGCCTGCATTAATGATCCTGTTCCGATCCATATCCGGATACATACCAATTGCAATGGCAGATTCTTTTGATACATGCTTTCCAAAGGCTCCTGCCACATAGAAATTTGCAGCCTGGTCCATGGTAATGCCGGATTCCCGCAGCATGATCTCCACCATAGTATGGGCTGCTGCTTTTGTACGGATAAATTCCTGAATATCTTTCTGATAAAAGAAAAGCCCAGGTGCATATTCTACTGCCAGCATTCCCTCTTTTTCCTGGATCCTGCTGTTTTTCTCTGGAACAAAATTTCCCCGGATATCCACCCAGCCGCAAAGAAACATCTCAGCCAGCAGATCAATGATCCCGGATCCACAGATTCCTTCCGGCTTCCCTTCTCCGATCACATGACAGTAGATCTGTCCTTTTTCAATATGTACCCTGTCCACTGCACCTTTGGATGCACGCATGCCTGTTTTTACAACACCGCCTTCCAAAGCCGGTCCGGCTGCTCCTGCACCACATAAAAGAAACTCCTGGTTTCCGATCACCAGCTCCCCATTTGTACCTATATCAAAAAAGATATTGATATCTTTGGACTTATATATTTCTGTAGCGATCATCCCACTGATAATATCTCCTCCCAGATAGTTGGATTTGGAAGGATAACAGTACACATAGCCTTTTACAGGAATTCCCAGCTCCTCACCTTTTAAGAAGCCAGGCTGGTCAGCCCGCAAGGCATGAGGTGTGTAAAATACACAAAACGGATCCATGCCCAGCAGAAAATGAATCATAGTTGTATTTCCTGCAATCACCATGGATATGCAGTCCTGCATCTGTACCCCACTGCTTTGCTCAAGTTCCTTCATACATTCTTTTAACGAAGCAATGGTTTCCTGCCGTATTTCTTCCAGTTTATCCGGAGCATCCTTGCAATAAAAAATCCTGGAAAGGATGTCTGTTCCAAAGCGGATTTGCCGGTTATAACAGCTTACTTCTCTGATACACTCTCCGGTTGTACAATCTATCAGCCGCATCACCACTGTGGTACTGCCAAGATCTGCTGCCAGTCCATAGTGCCTGCGACTGGTATCACCTTTTTCCAGTTCTGCGATCACCCACCCTTCTCCATCCCAGGATAAGGAAGCAGTAAGCTTATATTCTGCATCCTCGCATAATGGGTATAGTTTTCTTAAAATCTTTAAAGGCATGTAGGCCTCTATTCCCAGCTGCTTCAGACCATCCAGTATTCTTTTTTGATCTGACCGGTTTTCTTCTTCTGTGGGAAGGGGTAATTCCAGATATATTTTCTTTGAAATTCCATCCATATATAATAATTCTTCGAAAAGAGAACTATTGTTCTCTCTTCCTCTCTTTCTTTCGTTTTTCTGTATCATACCACAATCCACTCCATAGAAAAAGAGCCTGCAATTCTTTTGTCTTCAGAACCACAAACCCTTTTTAACCTTTTATCTTTCTTTATAACTGTTCAGCATTTTATATCATTGCAGCTGCAGGTTGCTAAATCGTCATTTTTCTTCTCTTTTATCAGGAAAGGGATCATCCAGAAAACGTGCAACATGAAACTCCCCTTTTTCTGCCTGGTAAAGCTGTAATAAAGCCAAACCAATACCTGCTGCACCGTCAAAGCATCCGATAGGAGTACTTTTCTTACCAGGAGCGATCCTGTCAAGGGCAAAGCTCCATTTCACCTGATCTGTTCCATCCACAGATTCAAAAATGCCATGCTCTGCCAGCTCTTCCCCGCATTTTTCTGCCTGTTTCAGATATTTCTCATCTCCAAAGGCAGCCCAAAGCCCAAGATACATATTCAAGATCCCAGCTGTACCGCAGCACAGATTATAAGTATTCCAGTAGCCTTCTGACCGGATCCTTGGAGCACCTACAGCCTCCAGCCCTTTTACAAGACTTTCCAGTTTCTCTTTATATTTAAGATCACCGGTAGCTTCATACATCTTGTAATAGTAACGTACTGTACCTGCTGGTCCGTGGCAGTACCCCAGGTAGAACAGATTTTTCCTGTCCGGAAGCCCGTGAGGAAGCAACTTGCCGTTTCCTTTTTTCACTGCAACAGAATCCATGAATTCTGCAATTCCTTTGTTACCTTCCAGATATTTAGAATCATTCCCTGCTTCATACAGTTTCATAAGAACAAAGCCAATGCCTGCTGTCCCCATTGGGAAATTGGGGTCAATATAATTATCATCTGCCCCAAAATAGGACGGATCTACTCCCGGATACCAGCATCCGCTCTTATCCTCTCTTCTTTGTTCCAACAGGTTTTCTCCTGCCAGAAGTGCAAATTCCTTCCACTTTGGATTCTTATATACCCTTGCTGCATAAATAAGAAACAGGATGGTGCCTCCATCTCCTACGATTCCAGGAAATGTAGACCAGGTATAACCTTTCCCGTTTTTGCCAGGTCTGGCATCTTCCTGCATTTTGGAAATAATGGAAGCGACCGTATCAGCGTATATCTTTTTTCCTGTTACCAGATACAGCCTGGTAAGTGCAAAGCCAGCTCCGCTCCAACCGCTTGAGAAAGCATATTTTGAAAAGTTACGCCTCAGCTCAGGTTCGTTCTCCCAACGGTATTTCAGATAAGAACCTGCCTCTTTTGCTTCATCAAGATATGTACTGTCTTTTGTCACATCGTAAAGTCCCAGAAGAAAACACAGGATCCCGGAAGCGCCTGCATACATGCAGATCTCATCATAATAGATAGGTCTTCCTTTGGCTGCATCCTCAAGAGACCAGAAGATGCCTTCCGGTCCCTTTCTTTTTCTGGTATTGATAAAATTCATAGTCCTTTTAGCAATTTCCAGATAGTCCATAGTTATGATCACTCCTGTGCAAATTTCCCGGTTTCCACGTTATAAGTAGTTGTTTCCAGAACACCATCAAGCACCGGGAATGCCTTTTCTTCAAATTCTTTCTCATCCAGATCCTTATTCAGATCACCGGTAGCCTGCAGATCTGTAAATGCATTTTTGAAAGTATCTCTTGCTGCTGTTACACCTGGATTGAAATCCAGTCCTTTGATAATGCCTGCATTTGTTTCCACATCACCGGATACATATCCTCCTTCGATCTGGATCTTTGCCGCTTCTTCCGGATTTGCACTTGCAAAGGCTGCGCCTTTCTGTACAGCTCTTGCAAAGGCTGCTGCCCCCTCCGGATTATTCTTGATCATATCCTGAGTTACAAGAGCCATGCAGCAGTATTCATCTTTGAATTTCTCATCTGTACCAGTGTCAAGAAGTTTTGTTACATCATAATTGGCTTCAATCATGGTTCCCATTGGCTCATGAACACCAATTGCATCTACAGCTCCATTGTCCAAAGCCATTGCAAGATCACTCATTGCATAAGCCACAAAATTCACATCTGCATCAGCACCATTTACAACAAATCCCAGATCTGCCAGTTTTCTTTTTACTTCCAATGTACTGGAGTCTGATAGACTTGGAACACCGATCTTTTTTCCCTTCAGGTCTTCCAAGGAACTGATCCCTGAATCTGCCTTTGCATAAAACTTGGTGCAGCCTTTGTGTACACCTGTTACAAAGGAAACAGCAAGACCGTTGGAAATAGGAGTGATAAAGTTGCAGGCCAAGCCAAATGCAGCATCGATTTTTCCCGCAGTGATCAGGTCTACTGTCTCAGAGGAAGCAGCCACTGTTATTTCACATTTCTGTCCGATGGCTTCCAGCTCTTCCTCGAAATATCCGTTCTCAGCAGCTACCTGCATAGCAACACCACACACTGTATCTTTGCTTACCTGGATACGTACCACTTTCGTATCATCTGCCTGACAGATCACAGTTCCTGCTGCAAGCATTGCTGCAACTGTAACAGCTGCTGTGATTTTTTTCAGTAATCCTTTTTTTCTCATAATCTTTTTCTCCTCATGTATAATAATTTTCTGTAACTATGTGACCATTTAATGCTTTTTTGCAAACTGCTGCCTTATCTTTATAAATAGTAATCCGGATCCTGTAAATTTCCTGCAAAATTAAGGATCTCCAGGATTTCTTTTCTGTAATTCATAAACACATCCTGTCCACGTTTTCTTGGTCTGGACAAATCGATATTGATCACCTGCTCTACTTTTGCAGGTCTTGCTGACATTACCACTACCTGATCGGACAGATAAATGGCCTCGTCCACATCATGGGTTACCATGATCATGGTCATATTATGTTTTTTCCAGAGATCCATGATCATGTCCTGCATATTCATTCTTGTAAAAGCATCAAGAGCTCCCAAAGGTTCGTCCAGGAGAAGCACCTTGGGATGCCCGACCAGTACCCTGGCAAGTGCTGCTCTCTGACACATTCCTCCTGAGAGCTGGTGTGGATAGGATTTTGCAAAATCCTTCAAGCCTACCAGTTCCAGGAACTGATCCACATCTTCTTTCTTTTCTTTATATTCCCCTCTGGCTTTCAGGCCAAATGCCACATTATTACGTATATTCAGCCAGGGAAAAAGATTGGCCTGCTGAAATGCATAGCCTCTGTCTGCTCCTGCCTTTGTGATCTTCTCTCCATCCAGGTAAATTCCGCCCCGGTCAGGAAGATTCAGGCCTGCGATGGCTCTTAACAGTGTGGTTTTTCCACATCCGGAAGGACCGATCAAAGATACAAAGCTTCCCGGCTTTACAGTAAAGCTAAGATCGTTTAATGCCACCACTTCTGAGCCGTCCGGATTTATAAATTTCTTCTGTACGTTATCAATCCTGATCTGGCCTACCATTTGATCACTCCTCTCTGCCATACCAAAACCTGATCTTTGATTTTAAATACAAGGGTGATCACCATTGTACAGATCACTGCGATCAGGATCAGCCCTGCATAAACATTTGCATAAAGCATCATGCTTTTTTCCCAGTTCAGATACCAGCCAAGTCCTGCGTCAGCGCCTAACAGTTCAGCGGTTACAAGGGTAACAAAAGCGCTGCAGGTTGCATAAAAGATTCCAAGGAAAATGCTTGGCATTGCTGCCGGAACTGCTACCTTGAAGATCTTGTTCAGTTTGCCGGATCCAAGGGTAGAAGCCACTTCAAAGTAAGAATTATTAACATTCTGGATCCCGCTGCTAGTCATCAATGTTATTGGAAACCATACTGCCAGTGCAACCATGAATACGGATGCTGAATAAGTAGTTGTAAACAGTGACAATACCAGGGGCGACCAGGATGTAGGTGGAATAGGCCCTACAAACTTCATAAACGGAGAGATCCAATAGCTTGCTTTTTTGTTGAATCCGATCAGGATACCTGTAAGGAATCCCAGGATCCCGCCTGCCAGAAATCCGCGAAGCAGAAGCTGTCCGGATGCCAGAATACATTGGATCAATAATTCATAATCAGTAACAAAAACGCCAAACACCCTGTCCAGACAAGGGAAAAACAATACCGGAAGTAATGCATATTTGGATGTGATCAGATTTATCACTGTGATCAGTACTGCTGTTCCTGCAATAAGGGGAGCCTTGTAGCTTATCCTTTCATCCAGCTTTGCGCTGATAAATGAAGCAATAAACAAGATTCCGTAAACAACAGCCAGAAGTCCCAGAAAATACAGGAAATATGGGTGGTCTGCCGGTGGCTGCAATTCTGAATCCGGTATTACAAGATCTGTAACTGCTCCCAGAGCCAGACCTGCAAACGGCAGAATTTTTATTAATGTTTTATTCATACGTGTTCATCCTTTTCCTATTACGTAATGATTAATTCTCTTATATGATGATCAATTCTCTTATATGATGATCAATTCTCTTACGCAATGCTTCAGTCTTCTTTGTACATATTTGTGGAGAGGTATTTAAACGCATTATCTGCCAGGATCACTACTATATTTTTCTCTTCTGCTTCAGGTCTTTTTGCTACTTCAGTAGCTGCCTTTACTGCAGCTGCTGCAGACTGTCCTAGAAAGATCCCGTCTGTTTTTACAAGCTTTCTGCCGGTTGCATAAGCATCTTCCGCGATAATATCAAGACACTCATCATAAGGCAGATGTTCCGGCGAAAAGAAAACCGGAATTTTGTCTGTTGGTACCTCATCAAATGCCAGCACACCGTCAATAGTATTTGCTTCCGGATGATCTAATGATTTTCTGGACTGTTTTGCTGGCTGCGCACCAATGATCTTTACATTCGGATTTTTTTCCTTAAAATATCTTGAAAGGCCTGCCAAAGTACCGCCTGTACCAACAAGAGCTACCACATAGTCTACCTTTCCGTCTGTATCTGCCCAAATCTCCGGTCCTGTGGTTTTATAATGTGCTTCCGGGTTGTCTTCATTTGTTCCCTGGTCGATGTAGAAATAGCCATGTTCTTTTGCATAGGCATTCATCACAACAGACAGTTTTCCCATTGTAAGGCCTCCACTTTTCAGCATTTCCAGAAATCCAGGTACATCTCCGGCCTGAAGCAGATTCACTCCATAGGCTTTCAGAATCAGGGTACGCTCTATAGATACTCCCGGCTGGATCACTACAGAATATTCATATCCTCTAGCATTGGCAAAGGCTGCTGTAGCGATCCCTGTATTGCCGCTGGTAAAGTCAAGGATCTTACCGCCAGGCTTCAACCTTCCGTCCTTTTCTGCCTCCAGGATCATATTTAATGCTGCTCTGTCTTTAACGCTTCCGGATGGGTTAAAGTATTCCAGCTTTCCAAGAAGATGGGCTTTCAGCCCAAGGCTTTTCTCATAATTCTTTAATTCTACAAGCGGTGTATGTCCAACTAATTCTGTGATTGACTGATGTATATTTGCCATGTTTCTTTCCTCTTTTATGATTTCTTTTTTAGTTCTTTCTTTTTGTTTCTTATTTTTTGCTCTTTTACTGTTGATTTTTTTATGTCTTGTTTTGGTTTTAACTCTTGTTTTGATTTGCTTGTTTTGATTTGCTTGTTTCACATGGGTATTTATATTCCCTAGTTTTTTGATATGTTTTATATGTTTTATGCTGCTTATTATATCAAACTGTTCCGAATTGTCCAATACATTCCATTTATTGTCCGTTATAGTTTTTTTCTATTGCACTGATACGCAAAAGAAGAACAAAAAAGGATATGCACGGCTTTCATCACCATACATACCCTGATATTCTTAAAAAAATTATCTAAATACTTGACACTGTAATCATTTTATTTAACATAAATATAGCAAGAATTCTCCTTCCTCTGCAGGTGGGAGATGAATTACGAAAAAGCGAAAAGAACGCTTGTTCTATGACACAATCCGTGGTATAATAGAGTCAGTCGAAAATATAAATTGTTAGAAAAAGGACTGATTTGTATGGGAAAAACAGATCATAATGCGCATTCAGTATATCAGCTGGGAGTAAATACCCCAGCTGATATAGCCTCCGGCAGGATTGCAGAGGTG
>NZ_JAOQJL010000012.1:0-42857 GCF_025566965.1 Blautia ammoniilytica
CGTTTTGAGCAGAAAACGCGTACCGCTAAATCAGAATGAATGTACCGCTGATTTCAGAATAGGCGTACCGTTCGAGCAGAATTTGCACAAACTTGAATATATGTGAAATATAGACAAAATAGATGTAAAAAAAATGGTGAAAATAAGAATATTGACAGTTTAACTTTATTATGATAATATTTATATAAACATAATCCGGATATGTAAATAACGTTCATATATAAGAACAGTTAGGAGGGTAAATGGAACGGGGAATATATGGAGTTACACTGACTACTTTTGACAGTGATGGGCAGTTAAATATGGAAGCACTATATCAAGAACTTATTTATTGCAGAGATACGAGTGTGAAAGGTCTTCTTATGTGTGGCTCAACGGGAGAATTTATTTATATGAACGCTGAGCAACAGAAGAAAGTTCTTGCAGCAGGTATGGAGGTGGCTGGAAAAAATAAGATTTTAATTGGAGGAGCAAGTGCACCTACGGAAGAAAGTGTGCTGAATCTTTTAAAGTATATGGATAAAATCGGATATCAATATGCACTTATATGTCCTCCGTATTATTTTCCTCAGACGCCGGAAAATGTATTGGATTTTTATAGAACCATATCTAAAAAAGCTCCACCAAGAATAAAAATTCTTATGTATAATATTCCGTTTTGTGCGCCTGAAATTCCCTTGCAATATATGGAAGAGCTTCTTGCTATTCCAAATATTATCGGGTTGAAAGATAGTAGTGGTAATTTTTTGTATTTATCAAAGGTGATGGGGGTGGTAAAAGACAAAAGACCAGATTTTCATGTCTTTACAGGACAAGATGCATGTTTTTTGCCAGCGCTTACTCTTGGAGTATCGGGATGCATATCGGCACTTAGTTGGATGTTTGATAAAGAAGAAAATGAACTGTTGGAATCATACCATCAAAGAAATTTGGAAAGGGCATCAGAGATTCAAATGAATATTATACAGCTTGTAAGGCATTTGGATGGGATTTCATTTCCGGAAAACTACCGTATTTTATCAAAGGTTATAGGTGTGGATTCAGGTGAAATACAGCGTCATTTTTATAATTTAAACGATGTATTTTGTTATCAGTGGATTGAGCAGATGACAATTTTGGTGCAGAAGTTGAGGATGAGCTAAAGAAAAGTATAATAGAACAGGAGGGTTTGGTAATGAAAAAAAGGTTTGTAAGTATGTTTCTCTGTGCAGCACTATCTATAGGAATGTTTGGTGCCATGAGTTATGAAGCTAAAGCAGAGGAAACGGTAGAAATTCAGTTTCTGCATACAGCGTGGGTTCCTGCACAGCTTGAAATTTTGGAACGTGCAATTGCAGATTTTGAAGAAAAAAATCCGGGTATTAAAATTATAGAAACACGGAGTAGCTGGACAGATGCACCATCTCAGATTATGACTTCTATTGTAAGTGGAGATGCACCAGATTTGATTATGTGCAATACATCTATGCTTGCAGAATACAGAGGAATTGGAGCGATAGCAGATTTAAGTACATTGGTACCGGAAGAACTTATAAATAGCTTTCTTCCAAGTGCAAAAGCAATGATTACAGCGGAAGATGGAAAAATTGATGGACTGCCGCAAGAAGGATGTAACTGGGCATTGTTCTATAGAAAAGATCTTTTTGAAGAAGCAGGACTTGATCCAAATAAGCCTCCAAAAACATATGATGAATTTCTGGAATATGCAAAAGCTTTGACAAAAGATACAGATGGAGATGGGGTAATAGATCAGTATGGATATGCTTGGCCGGTACAGGCAGAGAATGCTTCCGATTATTGGGTACAGTTTATGCAAATGTGCGGAGCAGATATCTCAACATATGACGAGGGAAAATGGGAATCAAGGCTTTCTGATGAAACAGCGATAAAAGGAACCCAATTGATGGTTGATCTTGTACAGACACATAAAGTAACTCCTGATAGTGTTGTTGATTATGACTGGGAGGCAGTAACAAATGCTTTTGTATCAGGAGAAGTTGCAATGATGCAGAACGGAGCATGGGTGACGGGATCTGTTGCAGAAAAGGGACCAGATTTGGATGGTAAATGGGGAACCGCCGTTATGTTTGATGGTCCGGACAATACTGTATACAGAGGTTATCCTAATACATTCAATATTTTGGAAGCTTCAGAGCATAAAGAAGAAGCATGGAAGTTTTTAGATTATTTTTATAATACACCAAGTGATATAGAGGGATTAACTATAGCTGGAGCTTTTTGCAATGCTGCAGGAGGTATGTTGTATTCTGAAGACTTTATACAGTATGCAAAGGAAAACTATGATGAAAAACTTCAGCCGTTCTTAGATGAAGTAGATTACTGTATGATACCACCGCTTGATCCTTCATGGCAATCCCTTACCAGTATGTATGGCAATTCTACAGTGCAGCAGATGCTGATGGGAAGTGTTTCAGTTGACGAGGGGATTCATATGCTTGATGAAAAGTTAAAGGAATTTCACGGAGAGTGATGGTCATAATTGAAGCGAGAGTGCTGAAAAAGCACTCTCGGATTCAATTTGCGAGGGAGACATTGGATGAAAAAAAGAATAAAAACAAAAATTAAGACAACAGCAACACCTTATTTATTTCTTTTTCCATGTGCTGCTTTGATTTTGGTTATTTTAATTTATCCTGTTTTGTCAGGAATTATTAACAGCTTTTATAATGAAAGTCTGATTCGTCCTGTACAACCAGAATTTGTAGCACTGGATAATTATAAATCATTATTAACGGATTCTATGTTCTTGGATGCATTAAGACGTTCTGTTTTATGGACACTTGTTATTCTTGTATTTGAATTGTTTTTTGGCCTATTGTTTGCGGTACTCTTAAACAAAGATATTTATTGCAAGAAATTATTTCGATGTTTGGTTTTGATTCCATGGATTATTCCAAATGCCATAGCAGGTATTATATGGAAATGGTTTTTGAATGAATCTTTTGGAATGATGAATTATATTTTGAAAAGTATAGGGATTATTTCACATAATCTTTCGTGGCTATCTGATGAGAAATTGGCTGCTGTATCAGTTGTTATGGTCATTATATGGAAGAGCATTCCTTTTGTTGCGATTACATTACTTGCTGGAATTCAGGCAATACCTGGTGATTTGTATGAAGCGGCAAAAGTAGACGGCGCAAGAGGAAGTCAGTGTTTTCGTTTTGTTACGATTCCTATGTTAAAAAGTATCATGTTGATTACATCAATTCTTACATCCATATGGAATTTTAATCAGTTGGAAATTATACAAGTTGTAACAAAGGGAGGACCAGGAGAAGCTACGTTATCTCTTCCTGTATATATATACCGTTTGTTCATGCAAACATTCCAAACAAGCTATGCTTCGGCAGCAGCCGTTATCATGATGCTTGTGCTGATTGTTCCATGTATTGTGTATGTGAAGAAATTATTGAAGGAGTGAGTAAATGACACGGGCACAAAAGAAACAATATAGTAAAATAGGATATACTTTTGTAATTTTGATTTTAACAGTTGTTTTGATTTTGCCATTTTTATGGATGGTTTCTACTTCTTTTAAAGAAGCAGATGAAATTTTTCAGGAGATACCAAAGTGGTTGCCATCAGAATTTAGTTTTAAAAATTACGGAGAAATATGGAATAGGGGATATTTTAAAACATATTTTGTAAACTCGCTCATAGTTTCTTTTGCAACTATGGGGGTATCGCTTGTAGTTGCCATGTTCGCAGGATATGGGATATCCCGTTTTCGTTTCCATGGCAGATTCTTTTTTTCTGCATTGTTGATTGTAGTGCAGATGTTTCCTTCTATGCTTCTTTTAATTCCAATGTATATGATCATGAGCAAATTGGGACTCTTAAATACGCATTTGTCTATGATTATAGCATATACAACTTTTGCAATGCCGTTTTGTGCATGGATGATAAAGGGATATTTTGATACGATTCCAGTATCGCTTGAAGAAGCTGCGAGAATTGACGGGTGTAGTCGTTTGAGAATACTGTTTGGGATTATTGTGCCTTTGGCTGCTCCGGGAATAGTGACAGTTGCCATGTTTGCATTTATTCTTTCATGGCAGGAATATATGTATGCACTTACGTTTGCCAGAACTGAAGGTATGAGAACAATTACCGTAGGAATAGCTCTTATGCAAGGACAACATGGCAGCGTGAATTGGGGACAGATAATGGCCGGATCAGTATTGGCATGTTTACCAGGATTATTGTTATTTACATATCTAGAAAAATATTTGGTGCAGGGATTTACTATGGGGGCAGTTAAGGAGTGAAAATGAAGAATAAAATTAAAATAGGTCTGATAGGGTGCGGAAGAGTAGCGGAAAATCATATTTTGGCGATAAAAGAGTGTGAATGGGCAGAAATTGCAGCCGTTTCAGGGGGAAGACATGCTCAAGAACTTGGAGAAAGAATAGGAGTTCCTGTTTTGTCAGGAGATGAAATCTGTGAATCCTCTCTTGTAGATGCTTTGTGTATTCTTACACCTCCGGAGTTTCATTATATATATGCGATGAAAGGTATTGAAGCGGGAAAACATGTTTTGGTAGAAAAACCTGTGAGTTTTTCTGATAGAGAAATAGAAGAGATGTCCATAGCAGCCAAGAAAAATAAAGTGGTTTGTATGCCTGGACATAGTTATATCTATTTGCCAGAACTAATACGGATGAAACGTGCTCTTGAAGGAAAAAGACTGGGAGTTCCTGCATACGTTTATTTATCAGAGATGTATTATATGCCGAAAGAATTGGCGGTAAAGTATACAGGACCAGAAACAGATGTCCTTTGTCATCAATTGTATCTCTGTTTGGCATTTTTAGGTATGCCAATGCGGACAACAGCATTTCGTACATGTATAGAGGGAAAGGAAAATGAGACAGATGGTGCTCAGGTTTCGGTAATGTTGGAATATGCTCAGGGTACGATTGTACAAATTTTTGTAACATGGGCGGCCGAGGATTGTTCATCAGAACCGTGGACATTTAAAATCAAAATTATAGGAAATAAAGGATGTATGAGTTTTTCCAGAAGAGATTTTATGGAAAAAACGGATGTTGAATATGAACAAAGTTTGTACCAGGAAATGTTTAATGAAGAGATGAAATGGTTTGTTGAGAAATGTATTCTAGAGGGAAAACAACCGATTTCCACAATGGAGGATGCGAAAAAGGTTTGCTTACTTCATAAAGCAATTGTAAAAGCAATTAACGAAAAAGTAGTTGTGGAGGGACTGTAATGAAGATAACGGATGTGGAAACAATTTTATTATGCTACAGATATGAACAGGATGAAAAGTGGAAGTGGTCAGGGGGTGCTACACTCCAAAGAAATTGTGTGTTAGTACGTATTACCGTGGATGATAAATATACTGGTCTTGGAGAAATTGGTGAGTCAGCGTATCTTCCGAGAGCAATAGAAACGATGATAAATACACGATTTAAAAAGATGATTCTGGGAGAAGATCCATTTAATATTGAAAAAATATGGAGAAAACTCTATGTTCAGTCTGCACATTATGGAAGGCGAGGAGTAATTGCAACAATCATTAGCGGCATTGATATTGCTTTATATGATGTTATAGGAAAAATACTTCAAAGACCTGTTTATGATTTGATTGGTGGAAAATATAGAACAAAATTCAAGGCATATGCTAGTGGGGGAATGGCAAAATCTGTTGATTCTCTGGCTGAAGAAGCTCTTGGATATATTTCAAAAGGATATTTTGGATTTAAGGTTAGAATTGGAAATGAAGATCCAGAGGAAGATATTGAATTAATTCAGGAATTGAGAAAAAGAGTAGGACCTAAACCAGCTCTTCTTGTAGATGCAGGTCAATGTTATACGAACTTTCCTTGGACTTATGATACAGCATATCGTGTATGTAAAAAACTAGAAAATTGTGACCTTTTTTGGCTGGAAGAGCCACTTCATCCCGATGATGTAGAAGGATTTAAACGTCTAACTGCGAATACAAGCATTCCCATTGTTGCAGGTGAAAATGAATTTACAAGGTATGGTTTTGCACCTTTGATCACAGGGCATGCTGTGGATATGATACAGCCAGATGTGACGCGCTCAGGAGGAATATCTGAGTGTAAGAGAATTGCTGCAATCGCATCAGCACATCATATGAGAATGGCACCGCATATTTTTGGAAGCGGGGTAGGATTTATGGCGAACATGCATTTTATGGCATCTGAACCAGAAGCCTTTATCATGGAACATGATCAGACTTTAAATCCTCTTAGAGAGGAACTTCTGATAAAGCCTATTTTATATAAAAATGGGTATGTGGAGCTAATACAGGATTTACCTGGACTGGGAGTAGAACTGAAAGAAGAAACAATAAAGAAATATGCATATAATGATATTGATGCGGTGAATAAAGGAGAATTTGTCCCATTGTATTAAATAAGGAGAGAACTGTGGAAAAGGAAAAGCAGATTTGGAAAATAACTCCTGTTTTGACTGGAAGTTTTGGAATGGTCAGAGATGATATTAAGTATAGAAATGGAAAACCAGAAAACCAGGGGTATGTGCCCTCTGTAATGTTTCTTTTAGAAACTTGTGGACATTTAGTGGTAGTAGATACAGGCTTTGGAGATCCATCGGTATGTGCAGAAAAACTTCAGTTAAGTGTAAAACGTAGTCAATCCTTGGAAGATATTTTTAAAGAAGCATCTGTGAAACCGAAAGAAGTAGAGGCAGTTATTTTTACGCATCTTCATTGGGATCATGCTGGAAATGCTGAATGTTTTACAAATGCCCAATACTATTGTCATGAAAAGGAATGGAATCGAGCGGAAAATCATCCGGAGGAATATCCGGAGGAGTGGTTTTCCTGGCTGAAAAAGAACAGGGACAGAGTGCATTTAATTCAAGCGGAAAGTGCACAGGAAATAATTCCGGGAATCTATATACAATATATAGGTGGGCATACATATGGCTCTCAGATGGTGATTGTTAATATGGAAGAAGGATATGGCGTTATTACTGGTGATGTAGTAATGACAGAAAAGAACTTACAGGAGGAAATACCGGTGGGTTTGTGCGTAAACGGTAAAGAATGTGAAACTGTATTTGAAAAAATCAGGGCATGGAAGCCTGTGATGATATATCCTTCCCATGATTTTAAAATTTTTGACAGGAGGTAGTTTAATGGGAAAACTAAAAGGTGTTATTCCGGTCATACCAACTCCTTTTACTGATGATGGTAAATATGTAGATTATGGCAATTTTGAAGATATAGTAGACATAGCAATAAGGGATGGAGCGCATGCAATTTGTCTATTTGCTGCTGGTGCAGAATTTTATAAGCTAACAATGGATGAAAGAAAAGAACTGTTCCAGAGAGCCATTCAGGCAAATAGAGGAAGGGTTCCGATTATTGCAACTGTAAGTAGTCATGCTACTGTTTTAGCAATAAGAGAAGCTACTTACTATGAGAAAAAGGGAGCGGCAGCATTGAATATTATGCCACCTAGTTATGCATCACCAACATCGGGAATGTTAGTAAACCATTTAAGAGAAATATCAGAAAATGTAAAAATTCCAATTATTATTCAGTACGCACCTGCTTTAAATGGAATGGCGATTTCGCTTCAGACATTTGAGGAAATCAGTGAACATCATTCTGGAGAGTTGTATATTAAGCTGGAAGCATCTCCTACAGGACCAGCGATTACAGCATTAAGAACAGCAACGAATAACAAATATGATATCATAGTAGGTAATGGAGGTGAATGCATGTATGAAGCACTACTTCGTGGCGCCTGTGCTGTAATGCCGGGAGCGGCATTAATTCGCCCATATCGTATGATTTATGATGCATTTGAAAATGGAGAGAAAGAAAAAACTTTTGAGCTTTTTAATAAATATTTGCCCCACATTCACTTTATG
Organism: Blautia ammoniilytica; assembly: GCF_025566965.1. Lineage (NCBI taxonomy): Bacteria > Bacillati > Bacillota > Clostridia > Lachnospirales > Lachnospiraceae > Blautia > Blautia ammoniilytica. The sequence continues at coordinate 7,918 of NZ_JAOQJL010000012.1, forward strand.
CAAAGAGATATAGAATCCTTTGTTGCTCTTGAAAAAATCATTTTAAAGCGGAGAGGGATTATGAAAAATGCTGTATGTCGGCAACCGGGAAATTATCCGGACAAACAGACATTGTCACTTTTGGAGCAACACTTGGAATATGTATACAGAGAATTTCCTACGATATAAGAAGTGTTACATAATAAAAACATGCATGATTGAAATAGCTTGAAGAGTTCGTGTATTTATAAATATAATAAACTTGTTCGCTCTAGAAAAGAATCTTTAAAGAATAAGTGGATTATGTAAATACTATTTACCTACAGGTTTGTTTCACATACAATTCATGACAGAGGATCTTCTTTTGGTTGGTTTGTTTATATTTGGCAAGATGCAATACCAATCTTACAGGAAGATCCTTTTTATTAATGAATATGTATTATGCATTATTGGTACATTGCGAATTTGTGTTATGTCAGTAGTTATAAAAGAAATGAAGTATAGCAAAGATAAGGAGGTTCCTATGGAAACAGTAAAAATCTGGGAGGAAGATGTGCTCATTCCTACTTATGAAATTGGTGTGGCAGAGAAGAATCCTATTTTTTCAGAAAAACGAGTTTATCAGGGTAGTTCAGGGAGAGTGTACCCGTATCCAGTAATTGAAACAATAGAAGATGAAAAACATGATAAGATCTGGAAAGCGTTATATCTAGAAAATCAATATTTGAAGGTAATGGTGTTGCCACAGCTGGGAGGAAGAATTCAGCGGGCCTATGATAAGACCAATAATTATGATTTTGTATATTATAATCATGTGATTAAACCAGCACTGGTTGGCCTGACAGGACCATGGATTTCCGGAGGAATTGAGTTTAATTGGCCGCAACATCACCGTCCAACAACTTATCTGCCGGTAGATTATACCATGACAGAACACAAGGATGGCAGCAAGACCGTGATGGTCAATGATGTAGATCAAATGTACGGAACTAAAGGTATCACATCCTTTACTTTATATCCGGACAAAGCATATATTGAGATTCGCGGACAGCTTTACAACCGTACACCAATGGCGCAAACTTTCCTGTGGTGGGCTAACCCGGCAGTACCTGTAAACGACTATACACAATCTGTTTTTCCGCCAGATGTACATGCTGTTATGGATCATGGAAAACGTGATGTATCTAAATTTCCAATCGCTACGGGTGTATATTATAAACATAACTACAGTGCAGGTGTGGATATTTCCAGATATAAAAATATTCCGGTTCCTACATCTTACATGGCAGAGAAATCCAACTTTGATTTCGTAGGAGGATATGATTACAGAGAAGAAGCAGGAATTCTTCATGTAGCAGACCATCATATTTCTCCTGGTAAGAAACAGTGGACATGGGGATGCGGTGATTTTGGAAAAGCCTGGGATCGCAATCTTACAGATGAAGATGGTCCGTATATTGAGTTGATGACCGGTGTTTACACAGACAACCAGCCAGATTTCTCCTGGTTAAAACCATTTGAAGAAAAGACATTTAAGCAGTACTTTATGCCATACAAGAAGGTGGGCTATGTAAAGAACGCCACTATTGATGCAATGATAAACATGGAAATTGAAAACGATGAAATATCTTTGTGTGTTTATGCAACAGGAGTGGAAATGAATGCAAGAATAGTTCTGGAGAAGAAGGGTGAAGAGGTGTTCGAGGAAATCGCAGATGTTTCTCCTGTAGCTGTATATGAGAAGAAACTCAGCCTTCCAGTAGAGAATAAGACTGACATTACTGTCCGGGTGTTTAATGCAGATGGCAGAGAACTTGTAGAATTTACTCCATTGGAAGAAAAGATTGCAAAGATCCCTGAGCCTGCAAAAGCAGCAAAAGACCCGAAAGAAATCCAAACCTGCGAAGAACTGTATCTGACAGGACTTCACATTGAACAGTACCGCCACGCAACCTATCTCCCGGATGACTATTATCAGGAAGGTCTGAAACGTGATGAAGGAGATATCCGTCTAAATACTGCCTATGGCATGCTTCTGTTCCGTCGTGGTCTGCTGACAGAGAGTGAGAAGTATTTTCGCAAAGCCCTGGAGCGTATGACTTGGAAAAATCCCAACCCTTACAATAGTGAAGCTTATTATGGTCTTGGGCTGACATTATTCTATCAAAGACGTTATGATGAGGCTTACGATGCATTCTTCAAGGCTACTTGGTCCAATGAACAGCAGGAGATGTCTTTCTATTTCCTTGCTGCTATTTCAGCAAAAAAAGAAGACTTTTTGCAGGCATTGGAGTTTGTTGAAAAAGGACTGGTAAAGAATTGCCATAATGTTAAGGCACGCGGATTGAAGGCAACGATTCTAAGAAAGCTTGGAAAGATCGAAGAAGCAAAACAGTGGATCAAGGAAAACTTCAAGATAGATCCATTTGACTATATATCCGGTTATGAAGCAGTTCTTCTGACCGAAGGAGAAGAAAAAGCTATAAAAGAGCAGACATTGAAGATTCGGATGCGTAATTTTCCACAGAACTTTATTCGGGTAGCCATTGATTATAGAGAAAGCGGATGCTTTGAAGAAGCACTTGGTATTCTGAATCTGTGTGGTGCACAATGGCCAATGTTAGATTATTATAGAGCTGCTTGTCTGATGGATATGGGAAATACAGAAGCTGCAAAGAAAAAGGTGATTATCGCTGATAAAATAAATCCATTTTGCTGTTTTCCAAATAGTTTGGAAGATATTGCGGTACTGGAATTAGCAATAAAATTACAGCCACAGCTCCCAAAAGCGTATTATTACATCGGAAATATCTGGTATGACAAGCGTCAGTATGGAGAAGCACAGGATGCATGGGAGACTTCCGCAAAGCTGGATTGTACTTATCCGACAGTACTACGAAACTTGTCCCTGGTTTATTATAATCAGAGCAACATGTCGGAAAAAGCAAAAGAAGTATTGGAAAAAGCCTTTTTGCTGGATACTACAGATGCACGTATTTTCCTGGAACTGGATCAGTTATATAAGAAACTTGGTTATTCTGTGGAAAACAGGATTGCATTTTATGAAAAATATTCGGAAACGTTTGCGAAAAGAGATGATGTGTTTATTGAATATATTACGATGCAGAATTTTGCAGGTCATCATGAAAAGGCATATGAACTTTTGATGGGACGTAAGTTCCATCCATGGGAAGGTGGGGAAGGAAAAGTTACAACTCAATATACCACTTCTTTGGTAGAACTGGCAAAAAAAGCGATCGCAAACGAAAATTATGATAGTGCAAAAGCACTTTTGGAAAAAGCAATTACTTATCCGGAAAATCTTGGAGAAGGTAAACTGGAAGGAACAAAAGATAATCATATTTATTATTATATGGGACTGGCGGAGAAGGCACTTGGTAATGTTGAAAAATCCAAAGAATTGTTTGATAAAGCCAGCACAGGTACTTCTGAACCGGCAGGTATGATGTTCTACAATGATCAGCCAGCAGACATGATAATGTTCCAAGGTATGGCTCTTTTGGAACTGGGAGAGAAGGCAGCATCGAACTCCAGGTTTTACAAATTGATTAGCTACGGTGAGGCACATATTTATGACAAAGTTAAAATGGATTACTTTGCAGTATCATATCCGGATCTGTTAATTTTTAAAGAAGATTTTACCAAAAAAAACAAAGCTCATTGCTATTTCCTTATGGGTCTTGGAAATATGGGTCTTGGAAATACTAAGAAAGCAGTTGAGTGCCTGAAAGAAACATTGCAACTGGATCCACATCATCTGATGGCGAAGTTGTATTTGAAAAGTATAGAATCTGTTTGGTAATGTATAAATAAGCATTTGAGCAGGGTAGAAAACAGAGTAGTAGTTGAATTTCTGCCCTGTTCTTGTTATTATGAGCAAGTAGCGAAAGGAATTGCAGAATATCCGTTTGATTAGATTTGATAGTTATACTTTGAAACAAAGATTACTACAAGAAAAAACGCATCTGCAGGATTCAGTCTTTGAAAATCGGAATCCTGTAGATGCATTTTTGAATTGTATGGTAGATTTTATAAGTGATGCTCGACTTGAATCTATTACTTATTTCAACCTTCCTGGCCTTCTGTGGCAACCAAGCTGTAGAAGTTCAGCAGATACAGGCCGCAAAGGCCTACCAATGCATATACGATCCTGGAAAGCCAGGACATGCTTCCGAACAGTAATGCCACCAGGTTAATGTCAAAGAATCCGATCAATCCCCAGTTAATGGCACCAATCACTACTAAAGTCAGAGAAAAATATTGCATAAATTTATTACCCATAAATACCATCCTTTCTGTAACGAGGCAGGTTTACTCGTTCCTGCCCTCAGTATTCCCGGATCACGGGGAAACTATGTACAGAAATATACAGGAGGAAACGTGCTTACAGAAATATATATCCAAAATCAAAATGAAAAACTGAAGGTTCAGGTAGTACGTTCCGGTCGAAAGACCATTGGCCTGGAAGTGAAACAGACAGGCAATATATATGCGCGGATTCCCTACAGTTTGTCAGATCCTAAACTGGTTCACTTTGTAAAAGAACATGAAGAATGGATCTTTAAAAAATATGGGGAAACAAGAAATACAGATTCAGGGGAAAAAGTGCCGGCCCCGCCAGTTACCAGCCTGACAGCAGCAGACAAGAAAAATATTGTGGAAAAAATTGCAGAGAGAGTAGAATATTACTGCAGAATTATGAATGTACAGGTGGGAAAGGTCACCATCCGCAATCAGAAAACAAGATGGGGAAGCTGCAGCTCCAAAGGGAATGTGAATTTTAATTATCTGCTGTATTACCTGCCAGAAGAACTTCTGGATTATGTGGTAGTCCATGAACTGGCCCACAGGCGGCATATGGACCATTCCCAGCGATTTTGGGAGGAAGTGGAAAAATACTGCCCAGACTACAGAAATTGCAGAAAAAAGCTAAAAGAATATCATACAGAATAAAAAACTGTGACTTACCTGATTATTGCTCAAAATCAGATAAGCCACAGTTTTTTATCTCAGTCGAGAAGACTCCCACCTCTTTCAGGTGGTGAGTAACAGCAAGTTCGTCTCAGTGGGAGTCCAATCTCCGACTGAGATAAACGCTCCGCGAGGATGCGCAGTGATTCTGTAAAGAATATGTCAGCTTACGCTGACCAGAATCACGCGCCAAGTCTCGCGGCTGCTCGACTTGAATTATTGCAACTTTAGAACCTGGGAAGTAGTAGCACCGCCGCCGAAACTCAAACCTTCTCCAGCGACCAGAGTAACATCACTGGTATCATTCAGGGAAAAGGCCTGGCATACGCTGACCGTTTCACCAGGCTGGATCTCAGCCATATAATGGTCAAGGGCATCATCATTGGTATCCGGAATAGCAGCAGACAAAACAGTGTCATTCTGGTAAGCACTAAGAGAAACATCCACCATTGCACTGGAAGGTACAGAACTCAGGTTTGTGTAATCATAGTAAACAAGCAGGCAGGGATTTCCTGCATAATCATTTGTTGTCTGATGTCTGGTATAACGGATCTGGAAATTAGTAGTTGTCATGTCAATAGAAGTTGTCTGGCTGCCATCGGTACCGGAAGCAGCAGGATCATCTGACGTATTTTGCGCTGAGCCGTCCAGAGTCTGGTTGATCTCATTTTCTATATTTTTAACATTGGCAGACATAAGCTTTACCGTTGCATCATCCAGGGAAACAATCTTCCAGGTATCATCCGTTTTGATCACCGGATAAAGAATATCTGTTTCACTGTAAACCGGTGTTGTGGTTTTTACTTTTTCACAAAGGATGGAAGCAAGCTGAGTCTGAGCATCTTCCTGAGTGGGACTTTCACCGGAAAGAGCCTTAGAAGCAATCTGACGGAGAAACTCGATGACGGTTTCCTTATAAATCTCAGTGCCGTCAATATACTGAATACGAGCTGTGATCCGGGCAGTACCGTTATTCAGGCTGAAATCATTACGGATGATCTTGAAAGTCATCTTCTCGTTAATGCTTTTGAAAAACTCTGTATAAGCTTCATTTCGCAGATCAGCATCATCCAGTGCAGAAAGGTCATTGCTCTGCAGCATACCCTCCATAGCGGTAAAATCAAGCCTTTGAACAGCTGACAGATATTCCTCCACAGCCTCCTGAGGCTGAGTGCGCAGATACATATAATAACCGGCAGCCCCGCCAGCTGCCAGAATCAGAACCAGCAAAAACAAAATCAGACCAGTACGCTTCTTTTTCTTGCGCTTTCGCCCTGACGAAACTGGCTCATCAACCGTGACATCCTTATCCTCGGCGTCAGCTTCTTCATTCTCATCTTCAACATCCGGGGTGTTATCATCATCCACAACCTCTGGGGTGTAATCGTCATCTTCAACCTCTGGGGTGTTCTCGTTATCTTTAACCTCTGGGGTGTAATCGTCATCTTCAACCTCTGGGGTGTAATCGTCATCTTCAACCTCTGGGGTGTTCTCGTTATCTTCAATATCTGGGGTGTTCTCATTGTTTTCAATATCCGGGACGCTATTGTCCTCCTCAGCCATATCACCTAACTGCTCATCGTATTTATTATCGTCCATAATACCTCCTGATAAAATTTACACAGTCAACAAATCATACCACAGATACAGTAAAATAACCATTGGCAAACTGAACATTTGATACAGAGTAGTGTTCGGTATAAGCAGAAAAGCATATGGATTATATATCATGCGAGGCTTTCGAAGATTTCGACCGAGCTAGCTTCTCTGTTATTTGCCGTGTCTGAACGCCGTAGGCGTGAGTTTGGCAAATGACAGAGATAATAAGCGCACGGGAGAAATCCGAAAACGAAGTCCTGATATATAAGACATATCTTTTCTGCATTATTATTTTATTATTACACACGTCTCGATAACTCAACGAAACACTTGCCAATCGTTACTTTACTGTATCCCAGCCGCCCCCATTATACCAGAATCCGTTGACAATGGCAACGCAGCACCTTTATAATAATTAATATCTACACAAGGCGCAGAAAGGGGAAGAACATGAGCAAAAAATATGAAGGAAGCTTTTATTCCCAGGCAGACGGGCTGGAGATCTCGGTACTTGCTTTGATTCCGAATGCACACCCTTACAAAGGAATCCTGCAGCTGGTCCATGGCATGGCCGAACACAAAGAACGATATCTTCCATTTATGGAATACATGACACAGCAAGGCTTTTTGACGATCATCCATGATCACAGAGGCCATGGGAAAAGTGTGCGGAGAAAAGAAGACCTGGGGCATATGTATGGCGGCGGTGCAGATGCACTTTTGTTAGACATTCATACTGTGAACCAGGGACTAAGAGAAAGATTTCCGGATCTGCCCCTGATCCTGATGGGGCACAGTATGGGATCACTGGCAGTACGTGCTTACACAAGAGAGCATGATGATTGTATGGATATGCTGATCGTATGTGGCTCTCCAAGTAAAAATGCAGCCAGGCCATTAGGCACAGCCATAGCAAAAGCAGAGGGAAAGCTTTGTGGGATGGATCATAAAAGCAAGCTTTTAGAGACAATGTCCTTTGCTTCTTATTATGCAAAATTCCTGAAAGATGAGCAGTGTAAGGACTGGATCTGCTCAGACAAGGAAGTATGTGATGCTTATCACCAGTCAGACTATTGTGGTTTTACCTTTACAGATGATGGTTTTATTACTTTATTTGAACTAATGAAACGGGCTTACGATGTAAAACATTGGGAATGCAGAAAGCCTAAAATGCCAGTACTGTTTATCAGCGGAGGGGATGATCCTTGTATGGTCAATGTGCGTCATTTTGCAAAATCCGTGCAGGCTATGCGTCACGCCGGGTATCTGGATGTAAAAGGGAAAATATATCCGGGAATGCGTCATGAGATCCTTAATGAAAAAGGAAAAGAAAAAGTTTATCACGATATTTCCGTATATATCAAAAAGAAACTTTTTTAAAAATGAATAAAGAAACATCTGTTTGCAAATAATGAAGGTATAGAAACAATCCAAAAGGGGAAAACAGATGAAGAAAAAAGGATGGATCCTGCTTCTTGTGCTGGTATGTGTAGCTTTTCTGGTAAGCTGTGGTAAAAAAGCATCCAGTGATGATAGACAGGGCGAGCTGGTATGGTCACAGGCAGAGGATAGGTTTCCCTCTGCCTGCATTTGTCATGTTTCCCAGTTTCATGGATTTCTTACATAAAGTTAAAAATAGCAATATTGACCTGCAATCATGGGATTGTTATAATTAATCGGTATGTCAATTTTAAAAAACAGGAGGAACAACAAATGAGAGCCAGTGGAGTATTACTTCCGATATCCAGCATTCCATCCGATTACGGGATCGGATGCTTTTCAAAAGAAGCTTATGAATTTGTAGACCAGATTACAAAAGGAGGACAGAAATACTGGCAGATCCTGCCGTTGGGACCTACCGGATATGGAGATTCCCCATATCAGGCCTTTTCCACATTTGCAGGAAATCCTTATTTTATAGATCTTGAAGCATTTATCTCTCTTGGACTTCTTACAGAAGAGGAATGCAGCAGCTGCGACTGGGGCGGAAGTGAAAGTTACGTAGATTATGAAAAGATGTACAATTCCCGTTTTCGTCTGCTGAGAAAAGCATACGAGAAATATAACTGTGAAGAAGACGCAGATTTCCAGGAATTTGTAAAGAAGCATAGCTTCTGGCTGGAGGACTACTGCCTTTATATGGCTATCAAAAATGAGCAGGACAATATTGGCTGGAATGAATGGCCAAAGGAGTTAAAGGTACGTGATCCGCAGGCCATGGATCAGGCAAAGGAGCGTCTGGCAGATGAGATCCAGTTCTATCGTTTCCAGCAGTACTGGTTTTACAAACAGTGGAGTGCACTGAAGACTTATGCCAACAAAAAGGGCGTGGAGATCATCGGAGATCTGCCAATCTATGTAGCCTTTGATGGGGCAGATGCATGGGCCAATCCATTGCTGTTCCAGTTTGATGAAGAGAATCAGCCGGTAGCGGTAGCTGGCTGTCCACCGGATGCTTTTTCCGCAACAGGTCAGTTGTGGGGAAATCCTCTTTATAACTGGGGTTATCATAAAGAGACAGGATATCAGTGGTGGATCCAGAGAATGAGCCATTGTATGGAAATTTATGATATGGTCAGGATCGATCATTTCCGTGGTTTTGATGAATATTATGCGATTCCATATGGTGATTCTACCGCAGAATTCGGAAAGTGGGAGCAGGGTCCAGGACTGGAACTGTTTAAAGTTCTTAGAAAAAATATCCGTCATTTGAATGTGATTGCAGAGGATCTGGGATACCTGACAGATACAGTTCTTCAGATGTTGAAGAAATCCGGTTTTCCCGGCATGAAGGTTTTACAATTTGCATTTGACAAAAGTGAGAATAGCGCTTATCTTACTTATAAGTATGATCATAATTGTGTGGTGTATACAGGTACTCATGATAATGAGACTACAAAGGGCTGGTACCGTGACTTAAGTCGTCATGATGCAGCTTTTGCCAGGGAATATACAGGATGCAAAGGGAAAAGTGCCGATGAGTGTGTATGGGGGATGATCCGTGAAGCCATGTCCTGTGTGGCAGATCTGGCGGTGATTCCGGTACAGGATTATCTTTGCCTGGGCAATGAAGCAAGGATGAATACTCCATCTACTTTAGGCAACAACTGGAAATGGAGACTGACAAAGGGTCAGTTTGACGAAGAGACCATCAAACGTATGCGCCGGATGACAAAAATTTATGGAAGAATCCAGGAGCAATAAAAAAGAATGAAAAAATTAATACGGTTTTTGAAAGGCTATGGGAAGGAAACTTTTCTGGCTCCTTTGTTTAAGATGCTGGAAGCTACTTTTGAACTGATCGTTCCGTTGGTGGTGGCCGGGATCATGGACATAGGGATCAAGAATAAAGATTCTGCCTATATTTGGCATCAGTGCGTGATCATGGTGCTGTTAGGCATGATCGGACTTGTGTGTGCACTTACAGCACAGTATTTTGCTGCAAAGGCAGCCACAGGTTTTAGTACGGCTCTTCGCAGGGAGATGTTTTCCCATATCAGCAGCCTTTCATACCGGGAACTTGACCGGCTTGGTACACCTACGCTTGTAACCAGGATCACCAGTGATATTAATCAGGCACAGACTGGTGTAAATATGGTTCTGCGTCTGTTCCTGCGCTCACCTTTTATTGTGGTGGGAGCAGTGATCATGTCCTTTACTATTAATGTAAGGATTGGGGTTATTTTTCTGATCGCAGTACCTGTGATCTCCATTGTGATCTACCTGATCATGAAATGGACGGTACCTATTTACAAAAAGGCACAGGCTTCCCTGGACCGGATTTCGCTGATCACCAGGGAGAATCATGTAGGTGCCAGGGTAGTTCGTGCTTTTGGACGACAGTATGAAGAAAACAAAGATTTTTCAGAAGTAAATGACCAGTATACAGCTATTCAGATCCGTGCAGGAAAGATTTCCGCACTTCTGAATCCGGCAACAACTGTGATCATGAATTTTGCGATTATTGCTATTTTGTGGTACGGTGGGATCGAAGTAGGAAACGGGATTATCAGTCAGGGTGAGGTAGTGGCTCTTGTAAATTACATGAACCAGATCCTGATCGCACTGATTGCGCTTGCCAATCTGATCGTTGCAGTGACAAAGGCCATGGCTTCTGCTGTACGTATTAATGAGGTGCTGGATACCCAGTCTACTCTTACAGATGAGGGCACCAATGCACAGAAGGATAAGGCAGATACAGCAAGGGTTGAGTTTCGCAATGTGACCTTTACCTATGCCGGCAGTCAGGTACCGGCGTTAACAGGGATTTCCTTTACAGCAAAGCCTGGGGAGACCATAGGTATCATTGGCGGTACAGGCTGTGGAAAGTCTACCCTTGTGAATCTGATCCCCAGATTTTATGATGTAACACAGGGAGAGATCCTGATCGACGGTAATTCTGTAAAGGCATATCCTTTTGCACAGCTTCGCACAAAGATAGGAATGGTTCCTCAGCATGCAGTGTTGTTTAAAGGCACCATCCGTGATAATATGAAATGGGGCAAAGCAGACGCAACAGACCAGCAGATCGATCTGGCTCTTTCCATTGCCCAGGCAAAGGATTTTGTAGATAGTAAGCTTGAAAAATTGGATACCATGATCAGCCAGGGTGGTGCCAACCTTTCCGGAGGCCAGAGACAGAGGCTGACGATTGCCCGTGCTCTTGTAGGAAAGCCTGAGATCCTGGTTATGGACGACAGTGCTTCTGCTCTTGACTTTGCCACAGATGCAGCCCTTCGTCATGCGATTCATGAGCAGACAAAGGGGATGACCGTATTTATTGTTTCACAGAGAGCAACATCCATCAAACAGGCTGACAAGATCCTGGTGCTGGATGACGGGGCATTGGCTGGTGTAGGAACACACAAAGAATTGATGGAATCCTGTCAGGTTTACCGCGAGATCTGTCTGTCACAGTTATCAGAACAGGAGGTGAACCGATAATGGGAAAGAACAAAGATACAATGAGAAGGGTGTTGAAATTTATCAGTCCTTACAAAGGAAAGATCATCCTGATGCTTCTCATGGCTCTTTTTACAGTGGCTTTTACCCTGTATACACCTATTCTGATCGGTGAGGGAGTTGATACCATTATCGGGCCCGGGAATATCAAAACAAAAGCATTGCTCAGGATCCTTGGTACTTTGGCAATGGTTGTGCTTGGAACGGCTGTCACGCAATGGATCATGAACCTTCTTACAAACCAGGTAACCTATGGAGTGGTACAGGATATCCGCAGTCAGGCATTTTCCCATTTGCAGGAGGTGCCGGTTTCCTATATTGACAGCAACCAGCCTGGTGATATTTTAAGCAGGATCGTTGCAGATGTAAGTCAGTTTTCCGATGGCCTTCTTATGGGCTTTACCCAGTTTTTTACAGGTGTGATCACCATTTTAGGAACCATTGGTTTTATGATGTCCATCAGTGTGAAGATTTCTTTGATCGTTATTTTGCTTACACCGGTTTCTTTATTTGTTGCCAGCTTTATTGCAGGCAGGACCTTTCAGATGTTTAAAGAGCAGTCTGAGAAGCGGGCTGAGATGACTTCCCTTGTGGAAGAGCTTGTGGGGAACCAGAAGGTGGTACAGGCTTTTTCCTACGAGGAGCGTGCCAGGGAACGGTTTGGAAAAGTAAATGAAGAACTTCGTGTATGTGGGATCAAGGCTATTTTCTTTTCATCCATTACAAATCCATCTACCCGTTTTGTAAATGGCCTGGTATACACCAGCGTAGGGATTTTTGGAGCTTTTGTGGTTATGCGTGGCGGTATGAGTGTGGGACAGCTGACCAGCTTCCTGAATTATGCCAATCAGTACACAAAGCCTTTTAATGAGATTTCAGGTGTGGTGACAGAGCTGGAAAATGCTCTTGCCTGTGCAAAAAGGATTTTTGATTTTATTGATACACCGGCACAGGAGCCAGATGTGGCTGACGCTGTAGAATTGGAAAAAGCAGATGGAAGTGTAAATGTGGAGAACATTTCTTTTTCCTACCGAAAAGAAGTTCCGCTTCTTCAGAATATTTCCATTGATGTAAAGCCAGGACAGAGGATTGCCATTGTAGGACCTACCGGATGTGGAAAGACTACGATGATCAATCTTCTTATGAGATTCTATGATGTGGATAAAGGACAGATCGTAGTAAGCGGCCATCCTATAAGAGAACTTACCAGAGACAGCCTTCGCAGGAATTTTGGTATGGTACTTCAGGAGACCTGGTTAAAAGCAGGTACGATTCGTGAGAATATTGCATATGGTAAGCCGGATGCATCTATGGAGGAAGTGATCCAAGCTGCAAAGCATGCCCATGCCCATAGTTTTATTAAGCGTATGCCCCAGGGGTATGATACTGTGATCACAGAAGACGGTGGTAATATTTCACAGGGACAGAAGCAGCTTCTGTGCATTGCCCGCGTCATGTTGATGCGTCCTACTATGCTGATTCTGGATGAGGCTACCTCATCTATCGATACACGTACAGAGATAAAGGTCCAGCAGGCTTTTGCAGAGCTGATGGAAGGAAGAACAAGTTTTATCGTTGCACACCGTCTGTCCACCATACAGGAAGCAGACAGGATCCTTGTAATGAAAGATGGGAACATCATTGAGCAGGGCAGACATGAAGAACTGCTTGCAAAGGGAGGATTCTATGCAGGTCTGTATGAAAGTCAGTTCGCTGTGTCATAAATAAAGGAGGATAAGGGATTGGAAGAACCAAGAAAAGAGGAAAACCAAAATACAGGCGAAGAAAACCAGAATCAAAGTGGTCTGCCTGTGCGAAGCTGTATGCTGATGTGTCTGGCAGGTATATACCTGCTTTATACAGGCTATAAGTTGTGTAAAAATGTCATTGATGGCGTAGATGGGGGTGCCTGGTACTTTATGGTTGCAGGTATTGCATTCCTGGTGATCGGGGCAGGTATGCTTTTTTACGGCGGTAAAAACGTGATCAAAGATGACAAAGAAAAGCGTGCAAAAGAAGCCGAAGAAAAGGCCCGTCTTGCAAAAGAAGCTGCTGCAGCAGGAAATGCCAAAAAATCCATTTCAGACAGAGCCAATCTGGTGAAAGATCTGAATGAAGAGGCAGAAACTGAAGCACAGCCAGAAGAGCAGGAACAGGAAAAGACTGAAGAATGACCGGAAGAACAAAGGCAGACATACTCTGCTCTGGATGCCATCCGGAATCCTGGAAGTAAAAAAGATGCTGTATCTTTACAGAACCTTTGGGGACTGTAAAGATACAGCATCTTTGCATTTGGGCTATGTTCTTTTTTGGGGATTGTGCAGGGTTGACCAGCAAAAAGCCTGCACCATCAGGATTCCAATCAATGCGCCTATGCTGTCGATCCCTACATCCCGCAGGGAAGGACCACGGTCAGCCACAAAGGATTGGTGGTATTCATCCAGGCCTGCAAAGCCTACGCATATAATGCCTGCCAGGATCACCAGCCAGATCCCACGCACACCGTAAACGTAAAGCGGGAAGGAGATGGCTACAGCAAGCAGGAAATATTCGGTCATATGACCTGCCTTACGTACATAAAAATGGATAGTATCTGCAGAAACAGCAAGCTCTGCACTGCTTTTGTTCTCATTCAGGAGCTGATTCTTTGTTTCAACGATCTTGTATGAAATCTTGTAGCTTAATTGCCCGGACACCTCCCCGGTCTGGGCGGAGAAAGAATAGATTACATACATCATCAGGATCGCCGGAAGAAAAGAAAGGGGCTTCAATAAAGTAATCATCAGCTTTTTCATGGCTATTAATATAACACCTGATAAATCAGATGTAAAGAATTATGTTGAACTGTACCGCCTTTTTTTATATAATGATGCCAGGCTTAAATGAATGATATGTGTGACATAAGCAGAGGACCTGGAGGTATATGAAGATGAGTTATGCAGATGAAGTGTTTATAAAGATGTGTCAGGATGTAATCCAGAATGGTACCAGCACAGAAGGGGAAAAGGTACGTCCTGTATGGGAAGACGGTACGTCCGCTTACACTATTAAACGATTTGGCGTAGTGAACCGGTACGATCTTCGCAGGGAATTCCCTGCACTGACCCTTCGTAAGACTGCACTGAAAAGTGCTATGGATGAAATCCTGTGGATCTGGCAGAAGAAATCTAATAATATTAAGGATCTTCACAGCCATATCTGGGACAGTTGGGCAGATGAGAACGGATCCATTGGCAAGGCTTATGGTTATCAGCTGGGTGTGAAGCACCAGTACAAAGAGGGGATGATGGATCAGGTAGATCGTGTACTGTATGATCTTAAGAATAATCCTTACAGCCGCAGGATCATGACCAATATTTATGTACACCAGGATCTTCATGAGATGAATCTATATCCATGCGCTTATTCCATGACCTTTAATGTGACCAAGGAGCCGGGCAAGGACAGGCTTACTCTGAATGCAGTGCTGAATCAGAGATCCCAGGATATTCTGGCTGCCAATAACTGGAATGTATGCCAGTATTCTATTTTGCTGATGATGATCGCTCAGGTATGTGATATGGAGGCAGGAGAACTGGTACATGTGATCGCTGACTGTCATATTTATGATCGTCATATTCCTGTAGTTAAGGAACTGATCGCCAGGACTCCATATCCGGCGCCTACAGTTAAACTGAATCCTGAGATCAAAGATTTTTATGATTTTACTACAGATGATCTGATCGTGGAGAATTATCAGACCTGGCCGCAGATCAAGAATATACCGATTGCCGTATAATAATTATCACAGGAGGAAAAGTTATCATGAAAATGATTGTTGCAGTAGATAAAAACTGGGGAATAGGAAAGAATAATGATCTTCTGGTCAGTATTCCGGCAGATATGAAAATGTTCCGTACGGAGACTTCCGGCAAGGTAGTTGTAATGGGAAGGAAGACTCTGGAAAGCTTTCCTGGAGGACTGCCATTAAAGAATCGTACTAATATTGTTCTTTCCGGAAATCCGGATTATCAGGTAAAAGGTGCTATTGTTGCGCACAGCCTTCAGGAGCTTCTGGAGGAAATAAAGAAATATCCAAAGGATCAGGTTTATTGCATTGGCGGTGACAGTGTATACAAAATGCTTCTGCCATATTGTGATACTGCGCAGGTGACGAAGATTGACTTTGCTTATGAAGCAGACAGGTATTTTCCCAATCTGGACGAGATGCCCCAGTGGCAGGTGGCAGCAGAAAGCGAAGAGCAGACATACTTTGATCTGGAATATCGTTTTGTCCGTTATGAAAGATGTAAATAAAACCAGCAAAAAAGGAGCCGTACGGCTCCTTTTTGTGTGCATATATTGGAATTATATATGGGCTTATTCGATCACCTGGATCCAGCCTTCTGGAGCTTCGATCCGGCCCATCTGGATACCTGTCAGTGTTTCATACAGCTTCTGGGTAACAGGTCCCATTTTTTCCATTCCGCTTGGGAAGCAGATCTCTTTGCCATGGTCTACGATCTTTCCTACAGGAGAGATCACTGCAGCAGTACCGCAAAGACCACATTCTGCGAAATCTTTCACTTCATCAAAGTAAATCTCTCTTTCTTCTGCTTCCAGTCCAAGATAATGCTGTGCAACATAGATCAGGGAACGGCGTGTGATGGAAGGAAGAATGCTGTCAGACTTAGGAGTAACTACCTTTCCGTCTTTTGTGACAAAGATAAAGTTTGCTCCGCCGGTCTCCTCAACCTTGGTACGTGTTTTGGAATCCAGGTACATATTCTCATCAAATCCCTGTTTGTGGGCATCTACAATGGCATGTAAGCTCATTGCATAGTTCAGTCCTGCTTTGATATGGCCTGTACCGCATGGTGCAGCACGGTCAAAATCACTGACACGGATGGTGATAGGCTTTGCACCGCCCTTGAAGTATGGACCAACAGGTGTGGTGAATACACGGAACTGATATTCGTCAGCCGGCTTTACACCGATCACTGCGTTGGAACCGAACATATAAGGACGTACATATAAAGTAGCGCCTGAACCATAAGGCGGAACATAAGCAGCATTGGCTTTGATCGTCTCAACAACAGCCTTTACAAAACGGTCTTTTGGGAAAACCGGCATTTCCAGTCTTCTGGCGGAATTCTCCATACGTTCTCCGTTTAAGTCAGGACGGAAAGTAACGATATGGCCGTCTTCTGTAGTATAAGCTTTCATACCTTCAAAAACAGTCTGTGCATACTGAAGTACACCTGCACATTCGCTGATGGTGACAGTATCATCTGTGATCAGACCACCCTCATCCCATGCGCCGTTTTTAAAGTTAGATACATAACGATAATCGGTTTTTACATAACCGAAGCCAAGATTGCCCCAGTCGATGTTCTTTTTTTCCATAACCAAAGAGCCTCCTCTTAATACAAATTCACAGTTCCCTGCCTTTGTCTTTCATTAAAAGAATGATACTGTGTTTATTCTTTCACATTGTAAAACTTTTACGTGTCAAATTCAATAGCAAAACTGTAATTTCATGTTCGCTCTCTTGTTTTTTTTTATTGATTTCGCTATAATGAAAATCATACAGGCAACGTGGAGAAACAGGAAAGCCTGATTGGAGGAATACATGGAACATCAGGAGTGGGATGATCTGGGCGCAAAGATCCAGGACATTATTAACAGTGCAGTGAACGAGCAGGATTACCGAAAGCTCAGCAGGAATATTAATCAGACAGTAAATAAGGCTATTGATTCCGGCAGCGAGGCATTAAAGGGTGTACTGAACGGTGCTTTCGGAGGCAGTCAGACGCAGGATTACCGGACAAATGAGAACCCGGAGCATAATGCCAGAGCCTATGAGACGCATAAAGACCATGGATACCAGCAGCCGCCTTTTGGCAGATCTCAGGGGATCCCACCGAGAATGCACAAACAAAGCGGATATGGTTTATCCATGCCAGGGCTTTACAGGAAGACCGGGGGTGAGCGCGCCAAAGGGATCCTGATGACTATTTTCGGCGGTGTTTTTACTGCCGGCTTTGGTGTTGCTTTTCTTGTAGCAGAAATTGCGGCAGCAGCAGGAGCAGCAGTTACGATGAGCACTGCAGTGACCCTTGGTGCCTTTACCGCAGCTGGTGTAGTGCTTCTTAAGGAAGGATGCAGCCGGATCGGCAGGGTTGGACGTTTCAACAAGTATATCCGTGCCCTTGGTCAGAGAACATACTGCAATTTTGACCAGCTGGCCAGGATCGCAGGCAAGCCTGTAAAATACGTAAAAAAAGACATTAAGAAGATGATCGGTAAAGGATGGTTCCTGGAAGGTCATGTGGATCAGCAGCAGACTTGTCTGATCACCAGCGATGAAACTTATCAGCAGTATATACAGACCCAGCAGGCTCTTGAAGAGCGGGCAGCTTCAGCACGGAAGGAAGAAGAGAAGAAGGCGTCAGCCGGGGCAGTAAACGCCCAGGTGCAGGAAGTGCTTGATCGGGGGAATCAGTTTATTGACAAGATCCACAGGAGTAATGATGCTATCCCAGGAGAAGAAATATCAGTCAAGATCTCCCGTATGGAACTGATCGTCCGCAAGATTTTTGAGCGGGTGCAGGAACATCCGGAGGTGATCCCAGATCTGAAAAGGCTGATGGATTACTATCTTCCTACCACAGTGAAGCTGCTGGATGCATATGAGGATATGGACAGCCAGCCTGTCCAGGGAGAGAATATCCAGAACTCCAAGTTTGAGATCGAGAAGACTATTGACACCCTGAATACAGCTTTTGAGAAGCTGTTGGATTCTATTTTTGAAGATACAGCCATGGATGTGTCCAGTGATATTTCCGTATTACATACGGTGTTGGCACAGGAAGGCCTGACAGAGGATGAATTTACAAAGATGCGGAAAAAAGATGCACTGTAATTATCTGGCAGGTAGTATCCGACCAAGAGTTTTGGCATGTTTTTTGCCGGAAGTCGGAGATATACAAGGCATTCAAAAAGTAAAAGGAAAGAGGAGAACGTAATGGAAAAAGATTTTAAAGATTTTGAAACAGAAGCACCAACACTGACACTGGAGCCGGATTTCGGACAGGAAGAGACACCGAAAGAGGAGAAAGAGCCTGCAGAAGCTGCAGTAAAGAAAGAGATGGAGGAGACGATTCTTACACCGGAAGAACAAAAGCTGGTGGCTGATTTTGCAGCCAGGATCGATATTGAGAATACCAACCAGATCCTTCAGTATGGTGCAGGTACCCAGAAGAAGATGGCGGATTTTTCAGATGCAGCCCTTGCAAATGTAAAGACCCAGGAGTTGGGCGAAGCAGGAGATCTGATTGCAGAGGTAGTAGGAGAACTGCGTGATTTTGACGCCACTGAGGAGAAAGGGATTTTCGGCTTTTTCAAGAAACAGAGCAATAAGATTGAGGCAATGAAGAACCGTTATGCCAAGGCAGAGGTGAATGTACAGAAGATCGTTGATTCCCTCCAGGAGCACCAGATCCGTCTTATGAAGGATTCTGCTATGCTGGATAAGATGTATCAGCAGAACCTGAACTATTATAAAGAGCTTACCATGTATATCCTGGCAGGTAAGAAGAAGCTGGAGGAAGTGCGGAACGGCCGGCTGTCACAGCTGGAAACCAAGGCTCAGATCAGCGGATCTGCCCAGGATGCCCAGGAAGCAAAGGATCTGGATAGTAAATGTAACCGGTTTGAGAAGAAGCTGCATGACCTGGAGCTTACAAGAACCATTTCAATGCAGACTGCACCACAGATCCGTCTGGTACAAAATAACGATACCACTATGGTTGAGAAGATACAGACTACCATTGTAAATACCATTCCCTTATGGAAGAGCCAGATGGTGCTGGCACTTGGTATTGCCCATTCTACAGAAGCAGCAAATGCACAGCGGAAAGTGACAGACCTGACCAATGAGCTTTTGAAGAAGAATGCGGAAGCCCTTCATATGGCATCTGTGGAGACAGCAAAAGAATCTGAGCGCGGGATCGTTGATATAGAAACATTAAAGAAAACAAATGCAGATCTGATCCAGACTCTGGATGATGTGATGAGGATCCAGAAAGAAGGCAGGATCAAGCGTCAGCAGGCAGAGGTTGAGATGCAGCGTATGGAAGCAGAGCTTAAGAGCAAGCTTTTGGAGATCCGTAAGTAATCATTCATTATCCGGAAAGGGGTTGTGGCACATATATGCAGCAGCCCCTTTCTGGACGCACAAAGCGTAACAGGTTCCTCAAAAATTGAGAGGTCCTGGGAGTTTGAAGCGGACTTGTCCGCTTTGTTCAGAAAGGCAGATAAAAATGAGCACATATAGAGAGCATACAAAAGTAATACAGATTGGGAACAGGAAGATCGGTGGAGGAAATCCTATACTGATCCAGTCCATGACCAATACCAAGACAGAAGATGTACAGGCAACCACAGCACAGATCCTTGCCCTGGAAAAAGCAGGATGTGATATTATCCGTTGTGCTGTACCTACTATGGAAGCTGCACTGGCATTAAAGGAGATCAAAAAACAGATCCATATCCCGTTGGTGGCAGATATCCATTTTGACTACAGACTGGCCATTGCAGCTATGGAAAACGGTGCTGATAAGATCCGGATCAACCCGGGAAATATTGGAAGCGTCCAGAGGATCAAAGCAGTAGTAGATGTGGCAAAAGAGAGGAATATCCCCATCCGTGTAGGCGTAAACAGTGGTTCCCTGGAAAAGGATCTGGTAGAGAAATACCACGGGGTGACAGCAGAGGGGCTTGTGGAAAGCGCACTGGATAAGGTGCATATCATAGAAGATCTTGGATATGACAATCTGGTGATCAGTATTAAGTCATCAGATGTACAGATGTGCGCCAGGGCTCATGAGCTGATCGTACAAAAGACCAGATATCCTTTGCATGTGGGGATCACAGAGGCAGGTACTCTTTATTCGGGAAATATCAAGTCAGCCATCGGACTTGGGATCATTTTATATCAGGGTATAGGAGATACGATACGTGTATCTCTCACAGGAGCACCTTTAGAAGAAGTGAAGTCGGCAAAGCGTATCCTGAAGACGCTGGGTCTTAGAAAAGGCGGGGTGGAAGTAGTATCATGTCCTACCTGCGGACGTACCAGGATCGATTTGATCGGTCTTGCCAACCAGGTAGAGACTATGGTTCAGGATATTCCACTGGATATTAAAGTAGCAGTTATGGGCTGTGTGGTAAATGGCCCTGGAGAGGCCAAGGAAGCAGATATCGGTATTGCAGGCGGGGATGGTGTTGGACTCCTGATCAAAAAAGGAGAAGTTGTACGTAAGATACCGGAGAACCAGCTTCTGGCTGTTCTTCGGGAAGAGCTAATGAATTGGAGTGAATAATGGAAAAGTCTTTTTTTGATGTATTTCCAGGACTGAAATTAAAGACAGAGCTTCAGGCGCTGCTTGAGGATGTAATAGTCACAAAGGTATCCTGTAATGCTGGAAAGACACAGCTGCGAGTATACATTAAAAGCAGCCGCTGGATCCATAAGAAACATATTTTTGAGTTGGAAGAGCAGATCCAGAGACAGTGCTTCCCAGGGATTGTCATGGGTGTTACTTTGATCGAACGGTTCTATTTGTCAGAGCAGTACACTCCTGAGAATTTTATGGAGGTTTACCGTTCCAGCATGGAGCTTGAGCTTAAAAATTATAATATGCTGGAATACAATCTGTTCAAGCGGGCACAGATCACCTTTCCGGAAGCGGAAACGATGCAGCTGCAGCTGCCGGATTCTGTGATCGCCAGGGAAAAAAGTGAGATCCTGCTGGAGTATTTTCATAAGGTTTTTTGCGAACGGTGTGGTATGAACCTGAAAGCAGACATTGATTTTATTGAGACAGGAGAAAGCAAATACCGTAAAAACGCAGCCCTGCAGATCCAGCAGGAGGTGGAGAATGTGCTTCGTCATGCCAAGCTGGATGATGAGAAAACAAAAAGCGAAAGCCAGGAAAAGAAACAGACAGCTGATTCCGGCCAGGAAAAGGCCGCATCCGGTGAAACAACAAAAGGCAAAACCGTGCAGGCTCCTAAGGAGAAGAAGCCATTTGAGAAAAAAGGTAAATGGGGCGACCGTGGAAGCTATCGCAAGGATCCAAATCCGGATGTTATCTATGGAAGGGATGTGGAGAATGATCCTGTTCCTCTGGAATCCATTGTGGAAGTTGTGGGAGAGGTGACCATTCGTGGTCAGGTAATGGATGTGGAGGCAAGGGAGATCCGAAATGAAAAGACCATTCTGATCTTCCCTGTGACGGATTTTACAGACTCCATCACTGTAAAAATGTTCCTGCGAAATGAACAGGTGCCGGAAGTAACAGAGCATTTGAAAAAGGGAGCCTTTATTAAGCTGAAAGGTGTTACCACCATTGACCGTTTTGACAGTGAGCTGACCATTGGTTCTGTAAGTGGGATCAAGAAGATTGGAGATTTCCGCAGCACAAGGATGGATACAGCACCACAGAAAAGGGTGGAACTGCATTGTCATACCAAGATGAGTGATATGGACGGTGTTACCGAGGCCAAGGCACTGGTGAAACGGGCATATGAATGGGGACACCCGGCGATTGCCATTACGGATCATGGTGTAGTGCAGGCATTTCCTGAAGCAAATCATTGTTTTGACAGCTGGGGCGGATGTGTACCCAAGGACTCGGATTTTAAAGTATTGTATGGCATGGAGGCCTATCTGGTAGATGACTTGAAAGGTATGGTTACAAATCCAAAGGGTCAGACTCTGGATGGACGTTTTGTTGTTTTTGATATAGAGACTACCGGATTTTCACCTCTTACCTGCAGAATCATAGAGATCGGTGCAGTGCTGGTAGAAGGAGGAAAGATCACAGACCGTTTTTCCACCTTTGTAAATCCGGAGGTGCCTATCCCATTTCGTATCGAGCAGCTTACCAGTATTAATGATGCAATGGTTATGGAAGCACCAAAGATCCAGGAAGTTCTGCCAAAATTTCTGGAATTTTGTGAGGGAGCTACCATGGTAGCCCATAATGCTGATTTTGATATGAGCTTTATTATTGAAAACTGCAACCGGCTGGGAATAGCCCATGATTTTACTTATGTGGATACAGTTGGCATGGCCAGGTTCCTTCTTCCTGCCTTGAACCGTTTCAAGCTGGATACTGTGGCAAAGGCAGCTGGCGTGTCTCTGGATCATCACCACAGAGCAGTGGATGATGCAGAGTGTACGGCACGTATTTTCGAGAAATTTGTGGAAATGTGCAGAGAAAGAGATATTTTTGATGTGGATCAGCTGAATGAACAAGGAAAGGTTTCTACAGACACCATCAAAAAGCTGCCCACTTATCATGCCGTGATCTTTATGCGTAATGAAACAGGCAGGATCAATCTGTACAAGCTGGTAAGCCAGTCCCATATCAAATATTTTAACCATAAGCCAAGAGTTCCCAAAAGTGTATTTGAAGCACACAGGGATGGACTGCTCATTGGAAGCGCCTGCGAGGCCGGTGAGCTTTACCAGGCATTGCTTCGGAATGCACCGGAGCCGGAGATCGCAAGACTTGTGAATTTTTATGATTATCTGGAAATCCAGCCTTTGGGAAATAACTGGTTTATGATCGAGGATGAGAAGAATGATACCATCCACTCTAAGGAAGACTTGATCCAGATCAATAGGAAGATCGTTAAGCTGGGAGAGCAGTTTAATAAGCCGGTAGTGGCTACCTGTGATGTGCATTTTATGGATCCTCAGGATGAGATCTACAGACGGATCATCATGGCTGGCAATGGCTTTAAGGACGCAGACAATCAGGCACCTCTGTACCTTCGTACTACAGAGGAAATGCTGGAAGAATTTTCTTATCTTGGCAGCGAAAAGGCAGAAGAGGTGGTAATCACTAACACCAATAAGATCGCAGACATGATTGAGAAAATTTCCCCTATCCATCCGGACAAATTTCCGCCTGTTATTGAAAATTCCGACAGGGATCTGAAGGATATATGTTTCAAGAAAGCTCACGAAATGTACGGGGAGACGCTGCCGGCCATTGTGGAGGATCGGCTGGAGAAAGAACTGCATTCTATTATTTCCAATGGATATGCGGTGATGTATATCATTGCACAGAAACTGGTATGGAAGTCCAATGAGGATGGGTATCTGGTTGGTTCCCGTGGATCGGTTGGCTCCTCGCTTGCAGCCACTATGTCCGGTATCACAGAGGTCAATCCTCTGCCGCCCCATTACCTGTGCCCTAATCCGGAATGCAAATACAGTGATTTTGATTCTCCTGAAATCAAGGAATTTGCTGGAATGGCAGGCTGTGACATGCCGGACCGGATCTGCCCTAAGTGTGGTACAAAGATGACAAAACAGGGTTTTGATATTCCATTTGAAACATTCCTTGGATTCAAGGGAGACAAGGAGCCGGATATTGACCTGAACTTTTCCGGTGAATATCAGACAAATGCACATAAATATACAGAGGTGATTTTCGGAAAAGGCCAGACCTTTAAGGCCGGCACCATTGGTACCCTGGCTGATAAAACAGCGTTTGGTTATGTAAAGAATTATTTTGAAGAGCGAGGCCAGCATAAGCGGTACTGTGAGATCAATAGGATCGTGCAGGGCTGTACCGGAGTACGCCGTACCACAGGACAGCATCCTGGAGGGATCATTGTTCTTCCAAAAGGCGAGGAGATTGAGAAATTTACACCTGTACAGTATCCGGCAAATGATTCCAGCAGTGGTTTTATCACTACTCATTTTGATTATCACTCTATTGACGGTAATCTTCTGAAGCTGGATATACTGGGGCACGATGATCCTACCATGATCCGTATGCTGGAGGATCTGACAGGTCTTTCTGCCAGGAAGGTTCCGCTGGATGACAAGGCAGTGATGTCTTTGTTTGCCAGCACAGAGGCATTGAAGATCAAGCCAGAGGATATCGGAGGCTGTAAGCTGGGATGTCTGGGGATTCCTGAGTTTGGTACAGACTTTGCCATGCAGATGCTGATTGATACAAAACCAAAGTATTTCTCTGATCTTGTCCGTATTGCAGGACTATCTCACGGAACGGATGTGTGGCTTGGCAATGCACAGACCTTGATCGAAGAAGGAAAGGCCACTATTTCCACTGCTATCTGTACCAGGGATGATATTATGATCTATCTGATCGGACAGGGTGTGGAAAGCGGTCTGGCATTTACCATCATGGAAAGTGTACGTAAAGGAAAAGGCCTGCGTGATGAATGGATCACAACCATGAAAGAGCACGGGGTTCCGGACTGGTATATCTGGTCCTGTAAAAAGATTAAGTACATGTTCCCAAAAGCCCATGCAGCAGCTTACGTTATGATGGCTTACCGTATTGCCTGGTTTAAGGTTTTTCAGCCACTGGCTTACTATGCAGCTTACTTCAGTATTCGTGCCACATCATTTTCCTATGAACTGATGTGTATGGGTAAAGAAAGACTGGAATACTATATGGCAGAGATCCGTAAGAAAGGGGATCTGGCTACCCAGAAGGAGCAGGCAACCCTGAAGGATATGAGAATCGTACAGGAGATGTATGCAAGAGGATTTGACTTTGTTCCTATTGACCTTTACAAGGCAAAGGCCCACAGGTTTCAGATCATGGATCAGAAGCTGATGCCTGCGCTGGATACCATTGACGGTTTGGGGGACAAGGCAGCAGACGCTGTTGTAGAAGCAGCAGCAAAAGGAAAGTTCCTGTCAAAGGATGATTTCCGTGACAGGACGAAGGTAAGTAAGACAGTGATCGATCTGATGGACGATCTGGGGTTATTTGGGGATATTCCTCAGTCCAACCAGATCTCACTGTTTGATTTCTCAAAAAATGCGGTGTAGGGAGGGACTATGACCACAGAAGAATTGCGCTATCTGCAGCGGCTTGCAGAGCTTTATCCAACGATTGGGAAGGCGTCCACAGAGATCATCAATCTTCAGTCTATTCTGAACCTGCCGAAAGGTACAGAGCATTTTCTTTCTGATATTCATGGTGAATACCAGGCTTTTTCCCATGTGCTGAGAAATGGCTCAGGGGCAGTCCGTAAGAAGGTGGATGACGTGTTTGGCCATACCCTAAGCAATCAGGATAAACGATCACTGGCAACGCTGATTTATTATCCGAAAGAGAAGATTGAACTGGTAAAAAAACAGGAAGAGGATATGGAAAACTGGTATAAGATCACTTTATACCGTCTGATCGAGGTATGCAAAACAACAGCCTCCAAATATACAAGATCCAAAGTAAGAAAAGCCCTTCCTGCAGATTATGCTTATGTGATTGAAGAACTGATCACTGAAAAGGCAGAGGTTCTGGACAAGGAAGCCTATTATGATGCGATTGTAGAAACCATCATTCAGATCGGCAGGGCAGAGAACTTTATTATTGCTTTGTGCGAACTGATCCAAAGGCTGGTAGTGGATCATTTGCATATCCTTGGAGATATTTATGACAGAGGACCTGGCCCCCATTTCATTATGGACCGATTGATGTCCTACCATTCCCTGGATATCCAGTGGGGGAACCATGATGTAGTATGGATGGGAGCTGCTGCAGGACAGCAGGCATGTATTGCCACTGTGATCCGTAATAGTGTCCGATATGGCAATCTGGATATTTTGGAGGATGGCTATGGGATTAACATGATGCCGCTGGCAGCCTTTGCAATGGAAGCATATAGGGATGATCCCTGCATAGCTTTTTCAGGGATTTCCAGTCCATCTAATTACAATGCAATGGAAAAAGAATATAGCCGGAAAATGCATAAGGCCATTGCAGTGATCCAGTTCAAGCTGGAGGGTCAGCTGATCATGAACCATCCGGACTTTGATATGGAGGATCGACTCCTGCTTCATCGGATCCATCCGGAAAAAGGAACGATTACACTTCCTGACGGAAAAGAATATCCACTTTTGGATAATTGTTTTCCCACTGTGGACTGGACGCATCCTTATCAGCTTACTAAAGAAGAACAAACAGTGATGGAACGGCTTACTTCCGGTTTTGTTAATTGTGCAAAGCTTCAACAGCATATGCGTTTTCTTCTTGACAAAGGAGGGCTTTATAGGGTATATAATGGGAATCTGCTGTTTCATGGAAGCATTCCATTAAATGAAGACGGATCCTTTAAGAAAGTACAGATCTATGGGAACATATACAAAGGAAAAGCCCTTTATGATACCCTGGAATCCTATGCAAGACGGGCGTTTTATGAATTGGACGATAAGGAACTGGAAAAAAGCAGGGATATACTGTGGTACATCTGGGCAGCACCTAATTCACCGCTTTTCGGAAAAGATAAGATGACTACTTTTGAACGGTACTATATAGAAGATCCGGGAACTCATCAGGAGAATAAAAATGCTTATTACCGCCTTCTTGAGAATGAAAAAGTAGTTGATCATATTTTGGAAGAATTTGGATTGGACGGGGCAGAGGGCAGGATCATTAACGGCCATGTACCTGTGCATCAGCTAGAGGGAGAGAATCCTGTGAAGTGTGGTGGGAAGGTGATCGTGATCGATGGCGGTTTTTCCAAAGCTTATCGGAAAATTACGGGGATCGCCGGATATACCCTGATCTATAATTCCTATGGTCTGGCACTGACTGCCCATGAGCCTTTTACTTCTGCAGAGGATGCAGTGATCAGAGAACAGGACATTGTTTCAAACCGTGTGGCAGTTCATTATACTTCCAGACGGCGCCTGGTTGGGGATACAGACAATGGAAAGGCACTGAAGGAGCGGATCAGTGAATTGAAATGGCTTCTGGAAGCCTACAGGAGAGGCATTATCAAAGAGAAAAAGTGACTGAACCATTAAAGGATCAGGCATTGGTTTCTATATAAAAGTCCATCAGGGCAAATAAAAACAGAGGAGAATCGAAAAATGGGTGGAATTTTTGGAGTAGTTTCAAAAAACAGTTGTGTAATGGATTTGTTTTTCGGAATCGATTATCATTCACATCTGGGAACGCGCAGAGGTGGAATGGCTGTTTATGATAGGGAAGAAGGCTTTAACAGGGCAATCCATAATATCGAGAATTCACCATTCAGGACAAAGTTTGATCGGGATGTGGAGGAACTGCACGGAAATGTAGGAATCGGCTGTATTTCTGATAATGAGCCTCAGCCTTTGCTTGTACGTTCCCACCTGGGGAATTTTGCCATCACCACAGTTGGTAAGATCAACAATCTGGAGGAACTGGTACAGAACTGTTTCAAAAACGGATGCTCACATTTCCTTGAGATGAGCGGAGGCAGCGTAAATCCTACGGAAATGGTGGCAGCTCTGATTAATCAGAAAGGCAGTATCCTGGACGGGATCCGCTATGCACAGGAAGTGATCCAGGGATCTATGACTATGCTGATCCTGACACCGGAAGGACTGTATGCAGCCCGTGACCGTCTGGGAAGGACACCTTTAGTGATCGGCAGGAAAGAAGGAGCCTGCTGTGCTTCTTTTGAAAGCCATGCGTACATTAATCTGGGTTATGAAGATTATAAGGAATTAGGCCCGGGCGAGGTAGATTTCCTTACACCTGAAGGGGTGGAAGTGCTGCAAAAGCCAGGGGATAAAATGCGCATCTGCTCTTTCCTCTGGGTATATTATGGGTATCCAACTTCTACCTATGAAGGAGTCAATGTAGAAGAAATGCGGTACAAATGCGGAGACATTCTGGCAGGCAGAGATGCAGGGGAGATTTCACCGGATATTGTAGCAGGTGTGCCGGATTCCGGTATTGCCCATGCCATTGGATATGCCAATCGTTCCGGAGTGCCTTTTGCACGACCATTTATTAAATATACACCAACCTGGCCCCGTTCTTTTATGCCTACTCAGCAAAGCCAGCGTAATCTGATCGCCAGGATGAAACTGATCCCTGTACATAAGCTGATCAAAGGGAAAAGCCTGCTGATGATTGATGATTCCATCGTTCGTGGTACACAGCTTCGTGAAACTACAGAATTTCTTTATAATAATGGGGCAAGAGAGGTGCATATCCGTCCTGCATGTCCGCCATTGCTCTATGGCTGCAAGTATCTGAATTTCTCCAGATCCAAATCAGAAATGGATCTGATCACAAGGCGGATCGTGGCAAAAAGAGAAGGGGATCATGTGGATCCGAAAGTGCTTGCAGATTATGCAAATCCGGATTCACAGAACTATAAGGAAATGCTGGAAGAGATTCGTAAAGAACTGAATTTCACTTCCCTGAAGTACCATCGTCTGGATGATCTGGAAGCATCCATTGATATTGAGCCATGTAAGCTTTGCACTTATTGCTGGAATGGTGTAGAATAATTGTTCCATAAAACTAAAACAAAACATGCATTGTGTGTGCCTAGGAGCTGGATCAGCTTCCGGGAAGCATACAATGCATGTTTTTTAGTGATACAGCTTTTTGTTATCGGTACGGCCAACCAGATAATCAATGCTTGTATTATAATAGTTTGCAAGTCGGATGAGCATTTCAATTGGTATATTCCTGGATCCTGTTTCATAATGGGAATAGGATCGCTGGCTGATATGCAGTATTTCGCTGATTTGTTTCTGAGAAAGGTCAGCATCCGTACGCAGATCCTGAATGCGCTGAAATCTCATACAGTATTTCTCCTTTCCGATTTTTTTCTTTTGTATTTCTATGAAAACGTCTATTCGCAGTATAAAACAGAACCAATTAAACTATTGCAAATAGGAGCATAATGGGCTATACTAAAATCTATCTATCTGTTCAAAAACAGTCTGGAATTCATGTGCAGTATTCTGAAAATCATCTACAAAAATCCATGAGAATTTTATTTTAAAAAGGCAAAAACACAGGTCGGGGCAGCGCTTTTTGCAGAAAGGAAATCATGTTTGCAAGTGTATTGTCAGCCAGTATTTTAGGAATGGAAGTGTGTCCCATTCAGGTGGAAGCAGATGTAAGTGACGGTCTTCCATCCTTCACAATGGTGGGGTATCCGTCAGCTCAGGTAAAAGAGGCTCAGGACCGGGTCCGTACTGCTCTCCGCAATAATGGGATCAGTCTGCCACCTAAAAGAGTAACCGTGAACTTTGTACCGGCAGATATCAAAAAAGAAGGGGCAGGATTTGATATACCTGTAGCTGCAGCTGTATTATCTGCAGCAGGGATCCTTCATCCAAGCCTGCTTGAAGGCGTGATGCTTGCCGGGGAGATCAGCCTGAACGGAGAGATTTATCCTGTGCCGGGTATTCTTGCCAGAGTGATCAAAGCAAGGGAATTAAAGTGCAGATATTGTATGGTTCCCTATGGTAATCTTCAGGAGGCCAGGCTTGTAAAAGATATGCCAGTGATCGGCGTAAAGGATCTGAAAGAATTGATCCGATATCTGAAAAATCCGGAAGATTTTCATAAAGAAAATCCTGACAGACCAAGCCCTAAAGAAACAGAAAATGCGTGGAAGACCAGGGTGGATTTTCTGGATATCCATGGTCAGGAAGGAGCCAAAAGAGCCTGTGAGATCGCAGTGAGCGGATTTCACAATATTCTGTTTATCGGCCCTCCTGGAGCCGGCAAAACTATGTTGGCAAAGCGGCTTCCCACCATTATGCCACAGCTTACTTTTGAAGAAAGCCTGGAGCTGACCAGGATCTACAGTATTGCTGGATTGTTGTCTGCTGACAGTCCGTTGATCTGTCAAAGACCTTATCGAAGTCCTCACCATACCAGTTCTGCCCAGGCAATGGCAGGAGGAGGCAGGATTCCTGGTCCGGGAGAGGTGACCCTGGCACACAGAGGTGTGCTTTTTCTTGATGAAATGCCGGAATTTTCAAGGAGAAGCCTGGAAATTCTGCGGCAGCCCATGGAAGATAAAGTGATTCAGCTTTCAAGAGCCAGCGGGACCTTTACATTTCCGGCAGGCTTTATGCTGGCAGCAGCCATGAACCCTTGTCCATGTGGCTTTTTTCCGGATATGAACAGGTGTCGCTGCACTCCTGGAGAAGTGAGTCACTATCTGGGGAAGATCAGCAATCCTTTGCTTGACCGGATCGATCTTTGTACGGAGGTATCGCCTGTATCTTTTCAGCAGATGAATGGCGCGCCGGAAGGAGAACCCTCTGATACGATCCGGGAAAGAGTAGAGCGAACCAGGCAGATCCAGCTGGAAAGATATCAAAAGGAAAACATATGCTTTAACGGAGAGCTTTCCGGCAGACAGATCCAGAAATACTGCGGGGTTACAGAAGAAGGAAACAGGCTTCTTGAACAGGCATTCCGGAAAATGGAACTTAGTGGCAGAGCGTATCACAGAATACTGAAAGTGGCCAGAACCATTGCGGATATGGAGCAGGAGGATAAGATACATGTTTCCCACATTTCGCAGGCTTTATCCTATCGTGCATTTGACAAAAAATACTGGGTATAAATGAAGAAACAGTGAGGTATTTTATATGGAAGGAAAACAAACAGAAATAAGAAAGATCACCATAAACAGTAAGGAATATCCCAAGCGTCTTAAGAAGCTGTCAGGTATGCCAAAAGAACTTTATGTAATAGGAAATCTGCCGGAAGACAATGCACCCACAGCAGCTGTGGTAGGGGCTAGAATGTGCAGTGCCTATGGGAAAAGGCAGGCTCATTGTTATGCAAAGGTACTGGCAGAATACGGGATCCAGGTGATAAGCGGCATGGCATTGGGAATCGATACCCAGGGACATTTGGGCGCATTGGAGGCACAAAGGCCAACTTATGCAGTGCTGGGCAGCGGCGTGGATGTGTGTTATCCTGCAGCCAACCGGAAGCTTTACAATCAGATCCTGGAAACCGGAGGAGGGATCATCAGTGAATTTCCTCCCGGGATGCCGCCAAAGGCAGGACATTTTCCTGCAAGAAACAGGATCATCAGTGCCCTGGCAGATGTGGTGCTGATCGTGGAAGCCAGAGAACGAAGCGGATCTTTGATCACTGCAGGCTTTGCTCTTGATCAGGGAAAGGCAGTGTATGCCCTTCCGGGACAGGTGGATCAGACTCTTTCACAGGGCTGTAATCAGCTGATTTTTGATGGGGCAGGCATTGCCTGGTGTCCGGAAATCCTGCTTGGGGAATGGGGGATTTTTCCTGAAAAGAAGGAGACAGCAGGAGAAAAAAAGAACTTAGGACTTGCAAGAGATTTGGAATTGGTGTATAGTTGTCTCGATTTACGACCTGAAAACCTGGATTATTTTATTCAAAAAACAGGATTTTCAGCAGGAAAAACAAGCGGGCTGCTGATGCAGCTTCAGGTATTGGGGCTTGCCAGTGAGGTGGGCAGACAGCATTATGTTAGATGTAAGTAACATGTGACTACATTATGATTTAGCTTAGGAGAGTTATCATGGCAAAGTATCTGGTGATAGTTGAGTCACCTGCAAAGGTAAAGACAATTAAGAAATTTTTGGGGGCAAATTATGAAGTAGAGGCATCAAACGGACATGTACGGGATTTCCCAAAGAGTCAGTTTGGCATTGATGTGGATAATGATTTTGAACCGAAATATATAACCATCCGTGGAAAGGGAGAATTGCTTGCCAAACTTCGTAAGGCAGCGAAGAAAGCAGATAAGATCTATCTTGCAACGGACCCTGACCGTGAGGGAGAGGCTATTTCCTGGCATTTATCACAGGCTCTGAAAGAGGATCCAAAGAAAATGCACAGGATCACCTTTAATGAGATCACAAAGACTGCAGTAAAGGATTCGCTGAAGCATCCAAGAGAACTAAATCTGAACCTGGTGGACGCACAGCAGGCAAGGCGTATGCTGGATCGTATGGTGGGTTATACCATCAGTCCTCTTTTATGGGTAAAGGTGAAGAGAGGCTTAAGTGCAGGAAGGGTACAGTCTGTAGCTTTACGTATCATCTGCGACAGAGAGGATGAGATCAATTCTTTTATTCCGGAAGAATACTGGAGCCTGGATGGAAACTTCATTGTAAATGGAGAGAAAAAGCCACTGGAAGCCAGATTCTATGGCACAGACAAGCGGATGGAGATCCATAATAAGCAGGAGATGGACCAGGTACTGAAGGCTCTGGAGGGGCAGGAGTATGAGATTTCCGAGGTAAAGAAAGGAGAACGCACCAAGAATGCGCCACTTCCTTTTACTACCAGTACTCTTCAGCAGGAGGCTGCCAAAACATTGAATTTTTCTACGCAGAAGACCATGCGTCTGGCACAGCAGCTGTATGAAGGCGTGGATATCAAGGGCAGCGGCACAGTAGGTGTGATCACCTATCTGCGTACAGATTCTACCAGGATCTCTGAGGAAGCTGACAGTGCTGCAAGAGCTTATATTGGAGACAATTATGGTGAGCAGTATGTTTCCCATTTCGAAAAAACAGTGAAAAAGGGACAGAAGATCCAGGATGCCCATGAAGCGATCCGACCTACAGATATCAGCAGGACTCCTCAGATGATCAAGGACTCCCTTTCAAGAGATCAGTTCAGGCTTTATCAGCTGATCTGGAAACGCTTTGCAGCCAGCCGGATGGCAGCAGCCAAGTATGAGACCACATCTGTGAAGATCCGGGCAGGGGAATATACCTTCACAGTTGCAGCTTCCAAGGTGGCCTTTGACGGTTTTATGTGTGTATACACCCAGGAAGATGATGAGAAGAAGGGCAATGTATTAAGCCAGAGTCTGGAAAAGGGCATGAAGCTTTCCTTAAAGGAATTAAAGCCACAGCAGCATTTTACACAGCCGCCGGCTCATTATACAGAGGCTTCCCTTGTAAAAACCATGGAAGAACTGGGAATCGGACGCCCAAGTACTTATGCGCCTACCATTACCACGATTATCAGCAGAAGGTATGTGTCAAAAGAGCAGAAGAACCTTTATGTAACCGAACTGGGTGAAGTTGTAAATAATATTATGAAACAGGCATTTCCAAGTATTGTAGATGTGAATTTTACAGCTACCATGGAAGGTCTTCTGGACTGCGTGGAAGCAGGGACAGTACAGTGGAAGACAGTTGTCCGTAATTTCTATCCGGATCTGAAAGCAGATGTGGATGCTGCACAGAAGGAACTGGAAAAAGTAGATATCCAGGACGAAGTTACAGATGTGATCTGCGATAACTGCGGACGTCATATGGTGATCAAATATGGTCCCCATGGCAGATTTCTTGCATGCCCTGGATTCCCGGAGTGCAGAAACACTAAGCCATATTATGAAAAGATTGGTGTACAGTGTCCTAAGTGCGGCGGTGAGGTTGTGCTGAAAAAGACCAAAAAGGGCAGAAAATATTACGGCTGTGAGAACAATCCGGAATGTGATTTTATGTCCTGGCAGAAGCCGTCTAAGAAGAAATGCCCAAAATGTGGTAATTATATGGTGGAAAAAGGCAATAAACTGGTATGCAGCCAGGAAACCTGTGGATATGTGGAACAGAAAACAACCGATGATGAGGATAAATAATGCATTTTTCAGTCAATATTTATTAATAAGATATATTTCCTGAAAAATCGGGTAAAATAAAAAAATAGTAAAAAATGTCTTGTAAATATCCTGCAAAACGTGTAGTATGATTATATCAGATTACAGGATTGCTTCATAAAAGAAGTGAAAGGAGGACAATATGAGCGTTCAGTTACTGGATAGAACAAGGAAGATTAACAAGCTTCTTCACAACAGCAGCTCCAGCAAGGTGGTATTTAATGATATCTGCCAGGTTCTGATGGAGACTCTAAGCTCCAACATTCTTGTACTTAGTAAGAAGGGTAAGGTATTAGGTATAAGCTTATGTCCTGGAGTTGAGGAAATCACAGAACTGATTGAAGATAAAGTTGGCGGCTATGTGGATGGAATGTTGAATGAAAGGTTTCTGGGCGTTCTGTCTACCAAAGAAAATGTAAATCTCCAGACGCTTGGGTTTGAGCATGTATCTGCAAGCTACCAGGGGATTATCAATCCCATTGACATTGCAGGTGAGAGACTTGGCACGGTATTTATGTACCGTAAGGACCGGCCATATGATATAGAAGATATTATTGTCAGCGAATACGGCACTACTGTTGTAGGGCTGGAGATGATGCGGGCGGTGCATGAAGAGAATGCGGAGGAAGACCGTAAGAAGCAGGTTGTGAAGTCTGCTTTTAATACTTTATCATTTTCGGAATTGGAAGCCATCATCCATATCTTTGATGAATTGAATGGGGATGAGGGGATACTGGTTGCCAGCAAGATTGCTGACAGAGTAGGGATCACCCGTTCCGTTATTGTGAATGCACTTCGCAAATTTGAAAGTGCAGGTGTGATCGAATCACGTTCTTCAGGTATGAAGGGAACTTATATTAAGGTTTTGAATGAAGTGATCTTCGATGAACTGGAGGAGATCAAAGCCCAGAAGAATAATAAGAAAGCCTGAACAGGGCTGGGAT
>NZ_JAOQJL010000012.1:43107-104120 GCF_025566965.1 Blautia ammoniilytica
TTATTGCTAAAAATGCATCGCAATGATGGGCTTTGTGTATACTGTACCTGTAGGATTCTGGCTTGGCTTGCTGGCTGTTTCTCTTGCTGCTATGTTTACATCATTTTTTTATAAAAATAAAAAAATTAGAAAACAAGAGAAAAATAAAGAATAAATAAGATTTTAAAAGAATACACTGTAATCTATAAGCGTGAAAAGAGTTGCAGAAAAGCGATAAATTCAATAATATAGGGACAGTGATTAGCACTCATATTAATTGAGTGCTAGCAAATTAGAAATGAAGAGCATTGCAATAATAAAGGAGGACATAAATCATGAAGTTAGTACCATTAGGTGACAGGGTTGTATTAAAACAGTTAGAAGCAGAAGAAACTACAAAGTCCGGTATTGTTCTTCCTGGTCAGGCACAGGAAAAACCACAGCAGGCAGAGGTTATTGCTGTAGGTCCTGGCGGCGTTGTTGATGGCAAAGAAGTAAAAATGGAAGTTGCTGTAGGAGATAAGGTTATCTACTCCAAATATGCAGGAACAGAAGTGAAACTTGAAAACGAAGAATATATTGTTGTAAAACAGGGCGATATTTTAGCTGTTATTAAATAAAAACAGGAGGATTGATGATCATGGCAAAAGAGATTAAATATGGCGCAGAAGCCAGAGCAGCACTTGAAGCTGGTGTGAATAAATTAGCTGATGCAGTAAGAGTAACACTTGGACCGAAAGGAAGAAACGTAGTTCTTGATAAACAGTTCGGTGCTCCGCTGATCACTAACGATGGTGTTACCATTGCGAAAGAGATTGAGCTTGAGGATGCATTTGAAAATATGGGTGCACAGCTGATTAAAGAAGTAGCATCCAAAACCAACGATGTTGCAGGTGATGGTACTACAACTGCTACAGTACTTGCTCAGGCAATGGTACATGAGGGAATGAGAAACCTGGCAGCAGGTGCAAACCCGATCATTATGAGAAAAGGTATGAAGAAAGCTACAGATGTTGCTGTAGAAGCAATCAAGAAGATGAGCCAGAAAGTAAGCGGCAAATCCCAGATCGCAAATGTAGCAGCAATTTCTGCAAGTGATGAAGAGGTTGGTAAGCTGGTAGCTGATGCTATGGAGAAGGTTTCCAATGATGGTGTTATCACTGTAGAAGAATCCAAGACTATGCATACAGAGCTTGACCTGGTAGAAGGTATGCAGTTTGACCGTGGATATATTTCAGCATATATGTCCACAGATATGGAGAAAATGGAAGCAACACTGGAAGATCCATATATCCTGATCACAGATAAGAAGATCAGCAATATCCAGGAAGTTCTTCCGCTTCTGGAGCAGATCGTTCAGGCTGGAGCAAAGCTTCTGATCATTGCAGAGGATGTTGAGGGTGAGGCTCTTACTACTCTGATCGTAAACAAATTAAGAGGAACCTTCCAGGTAGTGGCTGTTAAAGCTCCTGGCTATGGTGACAGAAGAAAAGAAATGCTTCAGGATATTGCAATCCTTACAGGCGGTACAGTGATCTCTGATGAGGTTGGTCTGGAACTGAAGGATGCTACAATGGCTCAGTTAGGCCGTGCAAAATCCGTTAAAGTTGCAAAAGAGAATACCGTTATCGTTGACGGTCTTGGAAAGAAAGAAGATATTGCAAACCGTGTTGCACAGATCCGTGCTCAGATTGAGGAGACAAAATCTGATTTCGACAGAGAGAAGCTTCAGGAAAGACTTGCAAAACTGTCTGGCGGTGTAGCTGTGATCCGTGTTGGTGCTGCAACTGAGACAGAGATGAAAGAAGCAAAACTTCGTATGGAAGACGCCCTGGCAGCTACAAGAGCAGCTGTTGAGGAAGGCATTATCGCAGGTGGCGGTTCTGCTTACATCCATGCTACCAAAGAGGTTGGTGAGCTGGCTGCATCTCTTGAGGGAGATGAGAAGACCGGTGCCAACATCATCCTGAAAGCACTGGAGGCTCCTCTGTTCCGTATTTCTGCAAATGCAGGACTTGAGGGATCCGTGATCATCAATAAAGTAAAAGAGTCTGAGCCAGGAATTGGTTTTGATGCTCTGAATGAAAAATATGTGGATATGGTTAGTGCAGGTATCCTTGATCCTGCAAAAGTTACCAGAAGTGCCCTTCAGAACGCTACAAGCGTTGCATCTACACTGCTTACAACAGAGTCTGTTGTTGCAAACATCAAAGAAGATGCACCGGCAGTACCGGCTGGCGGACAGGGAATGGGTATGATGTAATCCCAGCCACATTATAAAGAGGCACATCATAAAGAAAGTATAAATTGGGGTCGGCGTCATAGACGCTGGCCCTGTTTTGTGATATACTGAAAAAAATGTCAGGAATAGTAGAAGATGTACTGGAAGCTGCTCACTTGAATTGAGCTTTCTGACAATTACAAAAATTAAAAACAAAAAAAGAAATAGGAGAAGATGTTATGAGTGACTTATATCAGGAGCATCTGGTAAAGAAAGAGCGCACAGCAGCGGATTCTGCAGTCCGGATCGCAGTGATAGGATTTACGGCACTTTTTGTTGTGGCAGGTTTGTTTATCACACCCTTTGCTCTGCTTCTGGCACTGGTTCTTGGTCTGGCAGGGTATTTTATACTGTTTCCAAGGACAGACCTGGAGTATGAGTATCTTTATGTGAACGGTGAACTGGACATTGACAAGATCATGGCCAAATCCAAGAGAAAAAGAGTTAAAAATCTGGATATTAAGAATGCAGATCTGGTAGCTCCCCTTACCTCCCACAGGATGGATTATTACAACAATAACCAGAAGATGAAGGTGTACGATTTTTCTTCTGGAAATGCTGAGCACAAGCGTTTTGCCATGATCATCAGAGATAATGGAGAGTCCTGCAAAGTGATCCTGGAGCCGGATGAGAAGATGATCCAGGCGATTCGGAGCAGTGCGCCAAGCAAGGTCTTTCTGGACTGAGTAAACAGGTTGTGACAAGGTCTTTTTGGCCTGACCCAGTGTGTCATGGCAAGGTTTTTCCGGCCTGACCCAGTGTGTCATGCTAAGAACTTTTAAGGCTAACCCGGTATTGACACTGATTATTTTTTTTGCTAAACTATGGAACAATACATAAAAAATAAAACACAAAACATTTAACAAGGGAGGAAATGCAATGGGTACTATCATTGGAGAGGGCATTACATTTGACGATGTTCTTTTAGTTCCGGCGTATTCAAAGGTAATTCCGAATCAGGTTGATGTAACCACGTATCTGACCAAGAAAGTAAAATTAAACATACCGCTGATGAGTGCAGGTATGGATACCGTTACAGAGCACAGAATGGCGATTGCCATGGCCAGACAGGGTGGTATTGGTATTATTCACAAGAATATGTCTATCGAGGCGCAGGCTGATGAGGTAGATAAAGTTAAGCGTTCCGAGAACGGCGTTATCACAGACCCATTCTATTTGTCCCCAGAGCACACATTGAAGGATGCCAACGACCTGATGGCAAAATTCCGTATTTCAGGTGTTCCGATCACAGAAGGCAGAAAGCTGGTAGGTATCATTACCAACCGTGACCTTAAGTTTGAGACAGACTTTTCCAAGAAGATTAAAGAATGCATGACTTCTGAAGGACTGATCACTGCAAAAGAAGGGATCACTCTTGAAGATGCAAAGAAGATTCTTGCCAAGTCCCGTAAAGAGAAGCTTCCCATTGTTGATGATGACTTCAACTTAAAGGGACTGATCACTATTAAGGATATTGAGAAGCAGATCAAATATCCGCTGGCAGCGAAGGATTCCCAGGGACGTCTGCTCTGTGGTGCAGCTGTAGGTATTACAGCTAATGTACTTGCACGTGTAGAGGCACTGGTTGCAGCTAACGTAGATGTGATCGTGATCGATTCAGCCCACGGCCATTCTGAGAATATCCTCCGTGCTGTTCGGGAGATCAAGGCAGCATATCCGGAGCTTCAGGTGATCGCAGGGAATGTAGCTACAGGAGCAGCTACAAAGGCTCTGATCGATGCAGGAGTGGATGCTGTTAAAGTTGGTATCGGACCTGGATCTATTTGTACTACCCGTGTGGTTGCTGGTATTGGTGTTCCGCAGATCACAGCAGTTATGGACTGCTACGAAGTGGCAAGCCGTTATGATATCCCTATCATTGCAGATGGTGGTATTAAGTATTCCGGTGATATTACTAAGGCGATCGCAGCAGGTGCTAATGTGTGTATGATGGGAAGCATGTTCGCAGGATGCGATGAGAGTCCGGGAACATTTGAATTATATCAGGGAAGAAAGTACAAGGTATATCGCGGTATGGGATCTATTGCAGCTATGGAGAACGGCAGCAAGGATCGTTATTTCCAGGAGAATGCCAAGAAGCTTGTTCCTGAAGGTGTTGAGGGCCGTGTAGCATACAAGGGTCATTTGGAGGATACTGTATTCCAGTTAATGGGCGGCCTTCGTTCAGGTATGGGATACTGTGGTGCTGAGAATATTGAGATACTGAAGACAACCGGCAGATTTGTTAAGATCTCCGCTGCATCTCTGAAAGAGTCTCATCCTCATGATATCCACATCACAAAGGAAGCACCGAACTACAGTGTAGATGATAAATAAATATGACAGATAAATCTCCCAGGCCGTCTTTTCCAAGGCGGCCTGATTTACATAAAGAGAAAAGAACAATACCTGGAAAAAGGCAGCGGATACGGCAGCGTAACCGGCGGCTGATCCTTGCGTGCAGCCTTTTACTGCTGATCCTTGTCTGCATGATCTGGCTGATCAACAGAAAGTATACAGCAGATCAGTCAGAGGAAATGACCAGTCAGAATGCATCCAGTGCAGAGGGTACTTCCGATGGCCCTCAGCAGTGGCAGGAACAGGGAGCACCGTATATTGATGTGCAGCTGCTTACCCCTAATGAGTATTCCAGGCCGCAGCTGCCCATTGCACAGGTTAATTATATTGCCATTCATTATACAGCTAATCCGGGAGCCTCTGCACAGGACAACAGGGATTATTTTGAGAATCTGTCCTGGACCCATGAGACAAAGGTAAGCAGCCATTTTGTGATTGGACTGGAGGGCGAGGTGATCCAGTGTATTCCATCTTTTGAGATGTCCTATGCCACCAATTCCAGGAACGTAGACACTTTGTCTATTGAGTGCTGCCATCCAGACGAGACCGGGAAGTTTAATGATACCACTTATGAATCTTGCGTAAAACTGGCAGCCTGGCTTTGTGTGCGTTTTGGACTGGATCAGGATGCAGTGATCCGGCATTATGATGTAACAGGGAAAGAATGCCCTAAATATTATGTGGATAATCCTCAGGCCTGGGAGCAGAT
Organism: Blautia ammoniilytica; assembly: GCF_025566965.1. Taxonomy (NCBI): domain Bacteria; kingdom Bacillati; phylum Bacillota; class Clostridia; order Lachnospirales; family Lachnospiraceae; genus Blautia; species Blautia ammoniilytica. Next base: position 48,435 of record NZ_JAOQJL010000012.1, read on the forward strand.
GAAGGCTGATATACAGGCTCGCATTCAGGCGGTTCAAGTCGAGTAGCCGCGAGACTTGGCGCGTGAATAGGTTTTTCAACACCAAATATTTTTGGGGGCTTGAAAATAGGAAAAATCTATTGTATAGTAAAAAAGAGCTGCACAACTGGCGGATCGTAGGGCAAACCTACAGGGAGTGCAGTATATGAAAATGTCGACCGCCTGGGCAGCCTGGTAAGAGGGCTTCCCAGGTTTTTTGTACACAAAAAAGAGAAAAGGTAAAGCAAAGGAGCAAAGATTATGGAAATGTTGTCACTGGAAAAAGAACTGAAAGAAAATTCTTATCCTGGCAGAGGGATCGTGATCGGACGGTCTGCAGATGGAACAAAGGCTGTAACAGCATATTTTATCATGGGCAGAAGTGAAAACAGCAGAAACCGTATTTTTGTAGAAGAAGGAGAGGGGATCCGTACACAGGCCTTTGACCCTTCCAAACTGGTTGATCCAAGTTTGATCATTTATGCTCCGGTACGTGTTCTGGGCAATAAGACGATTGTTACAAATGGTGATCAGACAGATACCATCTATGAGGGAATGGATCATCAGCTTACATTTGAACAGTCCCTTCGCAGCAGAGAATTTGAGCCAGATGGACCAAACTATACGCCTCGTATTTCCGGTGTTATGCATGTGGAAAATGGTTCCTACAGCTATGCAATGTCTATTTTGAAAAGCAATAATGGGGATCCATCTTCTTGCAACAGATATACCTTTGCCTATTCAAATGCAAAAGCAGGAGAAGGACATTTTATCCACACATACAAGTGCGACGGGAATCCGCTTCCAAGCTTCGAAGGAGAGCCTAAGCTGGTAGCCATCCCGGATGATATGGATGCATTTGCAGAGTTGTTGTGGAACAGCCTGAATCCTGACAACAAAGTATCTCTGTTTGTAAGGTACATTGATATTGCAACAGGCAGCTATGTATCAAAGATCGTAAACAAGAATCAGTAATCAGAAGAAGGAGGAGACAATAATGAAAGAATTAGAGTTAAAATATGGATGCAACCCAAATCAGAAACCTTCCAGGATTTACATGGAGGATGGATCAGAACTTCCAATCAAGGTTCTTTCAGGAAGACCTGGATACATTAATTTTCTGGATGCATTTAACGGATGGCAGCTGGTATGCGATCTGAAGAAAGCTACCGGTCTCCCAGCTGCCACATCTTTCAAGCATGTTTCACCTGCAGGGGCTTCCATTGGCCTTCCGCTGACAGAGACTCTTGCAAAGATCTACTGGGTAGACGATATGGATTGGAAGAACTTTTCACCGCTGGCATGTGCATATGCAAGAGCAAGAGGTGCAGACCGTATGTCATCCTTTGGAGATTTCATTTCCCTTTCTGATGTGTGTGATAAAGATACAGCCCTTTTGATCAAGAGAGAGGTATCTGACGGTGTGATCGCACCTGGATATACACAGGAGGCATTGGAGATCCTTCAGCAGAAGAAAAAAGGCAACTACAATGTGATCCAGATCGATCCGGACTTTGTGCCTGCACCTGTAGAACATAAGCAGGTATATGGTGTTACTTTTGAACAGGGAAGACAGGAGCTGGCTATTGACGATCAGCTGATCTCCAATATTGTGACTGCTAAGAAAGATCTTTCAGAAGAAGCAAAAAGAGATATGAAAGTGGCTCTTATCGTCTTGAAGTATACTCAGTCCAATTCTGTATGCTACGTAAAAGACGGACAGGCTATTGGTGTTGGTGCAGGACAGCAGTCCCGTGTGCATTGTACAAGACTGGCAGGACAGAAGGCTGATAACTGGTTCCTTCGTCAGAGTCCGAAGGTGCTGAACCTGCCTTTTAAAAAGGAAATTTCAAGAGCAGAACGAGACAATGCCATTGATGTGTATATTGGTGAGGAATACATGGATGTTCTGGCTGACGGTAAGTGGGAGAAAACCTTTACACAGAAACCGGAGATTTTTACAGCCCAGGAGAAACGTGCATGGCTGGATCAGATGACAGATGTAACACTTGGTTCTGATGCATTCTTCCCATTCAGCGACAATATTGAGCGTGCACATAAAAGTGGTGTGAAGTATATTGCACAGCCTGGTGGATCTGTAAGAGATGCAGATGTGATCGCTACCTGTGACAGCTATGGAATGGTTATGGCATTTACCGGAATCCGTCTGTTCCACCATTAATTGATTTTAAAGAAAGCAGAGCTATAAATATAGTAATAAGACAGCAGGACTTCTTAGCGTATAGCAGGAAGTTTTGCTGTTATTTTATGTAACAGGAAATTACTCCATAATGTTTCCTTGTATAAAAACGCTCCGCAGGATGCAGCAATTGACTGGAAGATTCTAAACAAAAAAACCGGAAGAAAAATCTTCCGGCATCAAGAGCGATAGACGGGGCTCGAACCCGCGGTCTCGACCTTGGCAAGGTCGCGCGTTACCAACTACGCCACTATCGCATTTGTTATTGTTTGTCTCAAGGACAAGACATATGTTACCATATAAATGAGTGGTTGTCAAATGGTTTTTTGGAAAAATTATATTTTTTTTATTATTTTAAAAACTCAAAAAATTTAAAAAAGTTGTTGACAAAGTGACGGATATGATAGTATAATAGCAAAGCAAGTTGTGACAGGGATGAATACTTTTTTACAGCTTGATACATGGGGTCTTAGCTCAGCTGGGAGAGCATCTGCCTTACAAGCAGAGGGTCATAGGTTCGAGCCCTATAGGCCCCATACTTATGAATATATGGCGAGATAGCTCAGTTGGCTAGAGCACACGGTTCATACCCGTGGTGTCGAGGGTTCAAATCCCCCTCTCGCTACTTGTGATTCACCAACAATTTTATATGGCGAGATAGCTCAGTTGGCTAGAGCACACGGTTCATACCCGTGGTGTCGAGGGTTCAAATCCCCCTCTCGCTACTATACGAGAACTGCAGATCATGTGTATCTGCAGTTTTTTTGCTTTATAGGATACCAGTGTTCCAAGGTCTTTCATCCACTTATGAGTAAGCTCATGTGGATGAAAGGCCTTTTGACACTGGTATCATCCTTGCATTTCATATGGGAAGTTTTTTACAAACTGGTCAATATAATAAATGGCTGCGCCTACAGCTGATGCTTCTGTACGATAATGGCAGGCATGGATAAAGCTTCCATCATTTTCAAAAGGATTCAGCTTTATGGCTTTTTTGCGGAACAGATCCAGGTAATCAGCCATATAAGCACCTACATTACCACCAAGGATAATATTACAGTCAAAGCACATTCTAAGATTATTTACGGCAATAGCCAGATAGTCCAGGTAGCTGTCGAAAACATTTCGGATTCCCTGATTATTACCTGTTTTCAGGATATCAAAAAATTCTTTTAAATTCCCATCTGTAAAATCTGTAAGGGCGTTTGCTGTACAATAAGCGTCAAGACAGCCATAACTGCCACAGTAACATTTCTTACCATGAGGGATAAGGGCCATGTGACCAAATTCACATCCCCGGTTGTGATCCCCTATGTATAAAGTCCGTCCATTTATATAAGCACCGCCTACGCTGCTGGAAAGGGAAAGATAGATCAGGGAACTGGTATAATGCCCACGCCAGCTTTCTGCAAGCCCTGCAGAATTGGAGTCATTGAAAAAAAGAAAAGGCTCATGGATATAGCTGGATAAAATACTGTAAATATTAAATGGAAGAGGGATTACGGTAGCGTAATTGATAGTTTTGTGGTCATCCCCTAACAGTACTGGTACAGAGATCCCGGTGCCAAGAAGACAGGAACGGTCAGGAAGATTCTGGGAGATCATATCTTCGTATTCCCGGGCAAGAGTTGAAAAATACTGGTCGTTTGCTTCAAAGGGAATACGCAGACGTCTGGTATCCAGAATGTTCAGGCCAAGATCTACCAGAACAATGGAAAGATGGTTCCTAGTGATGTCAATTCCGGCTGCATATCTTGCTTGAGGAACGTATTCATAAAGGGTTGCCTTTCTTCCACCTGTAGACTGGGATTCTCCTGCACTTTTTACAAGCCCTGCATTGCACAGGCTGTTCAGACAGCGGGTAGTGGTGGGAAGACTGATATCTAGAGTCTGGGAAATCTCCTGCCTGGAACAGGATGCTCCATAATATAATAATCGGTAAATATCCCCGGAGGTTTTTGATTTTGCCAGGTATTCGTCCATTGTTTTACTCCTTTTTTAACAACAGATCCTGTGTCCATAGTTATGCAGCCATAGGCAAATCAGATCTTTTGTATTTTCATCATTATACCATTTATAATATTTAAAATCCAGAACTTAAATAAAAACTTTTATTAAAATAATTATAAAAGAATACGAAAATACTTAGATATTAAGATGGAATACGAAAATAATCTTATAAACAGAAAAAACTTATATAAAACTATTGACATAAGTGCAAGCCAATACTATACTTTTATTAAAAAGCAAAAGGGGGTTTTACATATGAGTCATGTAAAAATGATGCAGAAAGGTGCTTTTATGAGAGGCACAGACAAGATGATTGTAAAAGAGATTCCAGTACCGGAGATCGGAGATAAAGAAGTTCTTGTATCGCTAGAGTATGTGGGAATCTGTGGATCTGATGTACATTATTACCATAATGGCTGCTGTGGTGCTTACAAGGTAGATCTTTCCCAGGATTACATGCTTGGACATGAATGTGCAGGAACCATTGCAAAAATCGGTAAGGATGTTACCAGCCTGAAAGTAGGAGACAAGGTGGCACTTGAACCGGGTATCACCTGCGGAAAATGTGAATTCTGTAAATCTGGCCATTATAATCTATGTCCGGATGTGGTTTTTCTTGCAACGCCACCAGTACAGGGATGTAATGAAGAATATATGGCATTTCCTGAGGATATGTGCTTTAAGCTTCCTGATAACGTTTCTACAAAGGAAGGCGCATTGATCGAGCCATTATCTGTAGGATTTTATGCGGCAGAGCAGGGGGCAGTAGGGACAGGAGACACTGTAGTGATCCTGGGATCAGGATGTATCGGACTTGTAACACTGCTTGCATGTAAGGCACACGGCGCCGGTAAGATCATCGTTGCAGATCTGGTGCAGGCACGTCTGGATAAGGCTATGGAGCTTGGTGCCACTGCAGTTATAAACAGTGGCAAGGAGGATGCACTGGCAAAGATCCGTGAGCTTACAAATGGCCGTGGTGCTGATGTGGTATTTGAGACTGCTGGTTCACCAGTAACCATAGCACAGACTCCGTTTATTGTAAGAAGAGGTGGCACTATTACGTTGGTAGGTATTTCCGCACAGGAAGAGATCAGCTTTAATTTTGCACAGATCATGGATAAGGAAATTACTATCAAGTCCGTATTCCGTTATAAGAATATTTATCCGAAAGCAATTGCAGCTGTATCCAGCGGTGCTATCAATGTTAAGAGTATTGTTACTCATGAGTTTGATCTGGAGCACATTCAGGATGCTTATGATGAAGCTGTGCATAACAAGACAGATCTTGTGAAAGCCGTTGTAAAAATTAAATGAAAAATGAAACAAAATGCTTGACAATGAAACAAAATCATGGTAATTTATAAAAAATAATTTAACAAGATAAACCGTTGAAGCGGAGATAAAAACAGCTCAGCGCGCACAGAGAGTCCGGGAAGGTGAGAGCCGGGTGGAATGCAGGCTGTTAAATGGACCGCAGAGGGCACAGGGAAAGGCATTTATTAATGGCCAAGTATTCTGTGACGTGAAGGCATACGTCAGTTGCCAGGAATATGATAGTATTCCTCAAAGTGTACGGTCCGTCCGTAAATCAAGGTGGCACCGCGGGTGAATGATACTCGTCCTTGACAGAAGCAGATTCTGTCAAGGGCGTTTTTTATTTACATAAATATCTGAAAACATACTTTCAGACAGAGCTGTCAGATGATATTCACATATTCAAAAACTGATCAGGAGGTGTTCCTATGTATCCATCATTAGAAACTGTAAAACAACTGGCATCACAGGGAGACTACAAAAGGATTCCGGTATGCAGGGAATTATTTTCCGATAAGTATACACCTGTGGAAGTGATGCGCATGTTGAAAAAAGCAAGCCATCACTGCTATCTTCTGGAAAGTGCAAGCCAAAGTGAAGCATGGGGCAGATATTCATTTCTTGGATATGACCCGGTGATGGAAATTACCTGCAGTGAGGGTGAAATGAAGATCCGGCATACCGGAGAAAACGGAAAGCAGGAAGAGAAGATCTGTCATGTAACTCATCCTGGAGAAACCCTGCGGCAGGTACTGGATCAGTACAAAAGTCCTAAAGTAGAAGGCTTTCCTACATTTACCGGCGGCCTGGTTGGATATTTTTCTTATGACTATATCCGATACAGTGAACCGAAACTGAAGCTGGGATCTAAAGGACAGCAGGATTTCAGGGATATGGATCTGATGCTTTTTGACCAGGTGATCGCCTTTGATCATTACAGACAAAAGCTGCTTCTTATCACAGGGGTAAAAACGGAAAATATAGATATTTCTTACCAGGAAGCCCAAAAGAAGCTGCAGGACATGGCAGATCTGATCAAAAAGGAAGATAAAATGGAATTTCCTCCTATTCATTTGCTGTCAGAAATCCAGCCTGAACTTCCGGAAAAAGAATATTGTCAGATCGTAGAAAGAGCAAAGCAGTATATTAAAGAAGGAGATATTTTCCAGGTGGTGCTGTCCAATCCTATGAGGGCAAAGGCAGAAGGAAGTCTGTTTGATACTTATCGTGTGCTGCGGGCAACCAATCCATCTCCTTATATGTTCTATTTTTCCAGTGACGACATTGAAATCGCAGGTGCATCTCCGGAAACTCTGGTGAAGCTGGATCAGGGCAAGCTTAGTACTTTCCCGTTAGCCGGAACCAGGCCAAGAGGAAAGGACAGGGAAGAAGACCTGGCATTGGAGGCAGAACTTCTGAAAGATGAAAAGGAACTGGCTGAGCATAATATGCTGGTGGATCTGGGAAGAAACGATATCGGAAAGATCAGTAAGATCGGAACTGTGCAGGTGGAAAAATATCTGGATGTAGAGCGGTATTCCTGTGTGATGCATCTGGGGTCTACTGTGATCGGGCAGATCCGGGATGACAAAGATGCAGTGGATGCAGTGGATGCCATCCTTCCGGCAGGAACTCTTTCCGGTGCACCTAAATTCCGTGCCTGTCAGATCATTGATGAACTGGAAAAAAGCAAACGTGGTATATACGGAGGCGCTATCGGATACATGGACTTTACAGGAAATCTGGATGTATGTATTGCCATCCGTCTTGTGTATAAAAAGAATGGCGAGATCTGTATCCGGTCCGGCGCAGGAATCGTAGCAGACAGTGTACCTGAAAAGGAATTTATGGAATGTAAAAATAAGGCAAAAGCGGTGGTTCGTGCACTTGCCCAGGCAGAGGAGGGAATCCAATGATCCTGTTGATCGATAATTATGACAGCTTTTCTTATAATTTATACCAGCTGATCGGCTCTGTAAACAGTGATATCAAGGTGATCAGAAATGATGAATGCACAGTAGATGAAATCATGAAAATGAAGCCTGAGGCCATTGTTCTTTCCCCGGGGCCCGGAAGACCGGAGGATGCAGGAGTATGTGTGGAGGTGATCCGTACTTGTGGAAGAAAAATCCCGATCCTGGGTGTTTGTCTGGGGCATCAGGCCATTTGTCAGGCCTTTGGAGGAACTGTAACCTATGCAAAAGAATTGATGCATGGGAAACAAAAAGAGATTATCCAGACCTGTGAGAACCGTTTGTTCGCAGGACTTCCTGAAGTATTTAAGGCAGCCAGATACCACTCCCTGGCAGCAAAAGAAGAAACCCTTCCAGAAGAATTAAGGGTTACTGCCAAGTCTGAAGATGGGGAAGTAATGGCTGTGGAGCATACAAAATACCCTGTGTTTGGGGTGCAGTTTCATCCGGAATCTGTGATGACACCGGATGGGAAAAAGATGATTGAAAACTTTTTGGACAGCATCAGATAAAAACAAGATTTTCTGGACAGCATCAGACAAAAAAACGAGGAGGATGAACCATGATCAAAGAAGCGATTATCAAATTATCAAAAAAAGAGGATCTTACTTATAAGGAAGCAGAAACGGTAATGAATGAGATCATGAGCGGAGAGGCAACACCTGTACAGATGTCAGCATATCTTACAGCCCTGTCTCTGAAAGGAGAGACCATTGACGAGATCACTGCATCGGCAGCAGGCATGCGTGCTCATTGCGTAAAGCTTCTCCATGATATGGATGTACTGGAGATCGTAGGAACTGGTGGAGACGGTGCCAACTCCTTTAATATTTCCACTACCTCAGCTCTGGTGATCGCAGCAGGCGGTGTGCCAGTGGCAAAACACGGAAACCGGGCAGCTTCTTCCAAATCCGGTGCAGCGGATGTGCTGGAAGCATTAGGGGTAAAGATCACAGTTTCGCCGGAAGAAAGTGCAAGGATCCTGAAAAAGATCAATATCTGCTTCCTGTTTGCACAGAATTATCATTTTGCAATGAAGTATGTGGCACCGATCCGAAAGGAATTGGGAATCCGCACAGTATTTAATATTCTTGGCCCTTTAAGCAATCCTGCAGGTGCAAATATGGAACTGATGGGCGTTTATGATGAAACATTGGTTGAACCTTTGGCACAGGTTATGGCTAAGCTGGGTGTTGTAAAAGGTATGGTGGTATACGGACAGGATAAGCTGGACGAGATTTCCATGAGTGCGCCTACAACTGTCTGCGAGATCCGTGATGGATGGTTCCAGTCTTATCAGATCCAGCCGGAGCAGTTCGGGTATAACAGCTGTGCGAAGGAAGAACTGGCAGGGGGGACTCCTGAGGAAAATGCACAGATCACCAGAGATATTCTGGAGGGCAGGGAAAAAGGGCCCAAGCGTCAGGCAGTATGCTTAAATGCAGGTGCATCCCTGTATATTACCGGAAAGGCCAAAACCATAGAAGAAGGTGTAAGGATGGCCGAAAGCCTGATCGACAGCGGCGCTGCTGTAAAGAAGCTGGGAGAATTTATATACGAAACTAATCATTGAAAAGAGACTGGGAATTATGAATATTTTAGAGAAAATCGGTGAAAAAACAAAGGAGCGGATCCGGGAAGAAAAGAAACAGTGTTCTCTGGAAGAGATGCGTAATAGGGCAGAGCATACAACAGAAAATAAAGAAAAACCTGGTTTTTTACAGGCACTTAAAGTACAGGGAATGTCTTATATCTGTGAAGTGAAAAAAGCTTCTCCATCTAAAGGGCTGATCGCCCCGGAGTTTCCCTGGCTTGATATTGCAAAGGAATATGAGGCAGCAGGGGCAAGTGCTGTTTCCTGCCTTACAGAGCCTTTCTATTTTATGGGACAAAACGGTTACCTTGAAAAAATCGCAGAAGAAATAAACATACCGGTACTTCGCAAGGATTTTACAGTGGATGAATATATGATCTATCAGGCAAAGGCACTGGGAGCCAGTGCAGTGCTTTTGATCTGTTCTCTTCTTGATGATGTTAAGCTGCGTAACTTTTATCAGCTGACAAAGGAGCTTCATATGGATGCTTTGGTGGAAGCTCACGATGAAAAAGAAGTTCTGCGTGCTTTGGATTGCGGGGCTAAGATCATTGGAGTAAATAACAGGGATCTGAAAACCTTTCAGGTGGATACAGGGAACAGTATCCGGCTTCGGAAAATCGCACCTGTTGATGCTGTTTTTGTATCGGAAAGCGGGATCCGTACCTCCGAAGATATTCACAGGCTTCGGGAAAATGATATTCAGGCTGTATTGATCGGCGAAACGCTGATGCGCAGTCCGGATAAAAGAAAGGCACTGGAACACTTAAACGGGGGCCCCTTATGCCAAAAGTAAAGATTTGTGGTTTAAGAACTATGGAAGATATACAGGCAGTAAACAGCTGCAAGCCTGATTTTGCCGGATTCATTGTTGAATACCCTAAAAGCAGAAGATCGATTACTTCTGATGAGTTAAAGAAGCTGATTCGTCAGCTGGATCCTTCTATCTGTGCAGTTGGAGTGTTTGTAAATGCACCATTTGTGCTGGTGGCTGACCTTTTAGATCAGAAGGTGATCCAGATGGCACAGCTTCACGGGCAGGAAGAGGAAGCCTATATCCGGCAGCTGCAGGATGAGACAGGAAAAAAGGTGATTAAAGCTTTTTCTGTAAAAACGGAAGAAGATATTGCCAAGGCAAAAGCAAGCAGCGCAGATTATATCCTTCTGGATCAGGGTAGCGGAGGCACTGGGAAAACCTTTGACTGGATGCTGGCAGGGGGGATTTCCAGACCTTATTTTCTTGCAGGAGGACTTGGAGTGGATAACCTGGAAAAAGCTGTGCATTACTTAAGCCCCTGGGCTGTGGATCTTAGCAGCAGTGTGGAAACAAATGGAAAAAAAGATCCTGAAAAGATCAGACAGGCAGTAGAACTGGTGAGAAAGCTATAAAATGGCAAAAACTTTTGAAATACAAGCAGGAGGATAAGAAATATGTCTAAAGGCAGATTTGGAATACATGGAGGCCAGTACATTCCGGAAACACTGATGAATGCAGTACTGGAGCTGGAAGAGGCCTATGAGCATTACAAGAATGACCCGGAATTTAACAGGGAATTAACAGAGCTTTTTAATGAATATGCAGGCCGTCCATCCAGACTTTATTATGCAGCACATATGACAGAAGATCTGGGTGGTGCAAAGGTTTATCTGAAAAGAGAGGATCTGAACCATACAGGAGCCCACAAGATCAACAATGTGCTGGGGCAGGTGCTTCTTGCAAAGAAAATGGGAAAAACCCGTGTGATCGCAGAAACAGGTGCAGGGCAGCATGGAGTGGCCACAGCTACTGTAGCCGCCTTGATGGGGATGGAATGTGAAGTCTTCATGGGGGAGGAAGATACCAAAAGACAGGCATTAAATGTATACAAAATGAAGCTTCTGGGAGCAAAGGTACATCCTGTAACTTCCGGCACAGCAACCTTAAAGGATGCAGTTTCTGAAACCATGAGAGAGTGGACGAACCGGATCGCAGATACCCATTATGTACTTGGCTCTGTAATGGGACCCCATCCTTTCCCTACCATTGTACGTGATTTCCAGGCTGTGATCTCCAAAGAAATTAAGGAGCAGATGCTGGAAAAGGAAGGAAAGCTTCCGGATGCTGTGCTTGCCTGCGTAGGCGGCGGCTCCAATGCAATCGGTACCTTTTACCATTTTATTGAAGATAAGGAAGTACAGCTGATCGGCTGCGAGGCAGCAGGCCGGGGTATCCATACTGCAGAGACTGCAGCTACCATTGCAACAGGAAAACTGGGGATCTTCCATGGAATGAAGTCATATTTCTGCCAGGATGAATATGGACAGATCGCTCCGGTGTATTCCATTTCCGCTGGACTGGATTATCCGGGGATCGGACCTGAGCATGCCCACCTGTATGATACAGGAAGAGCACAGTATGTATCTGTAACAGATGATGAAGCAGTGGATGCTTTTGAATATCTTTCCAGGATCGAGGGCATCATCCCCGCCATTGAAAGTGCCCATGCAGTGGCCTATGCAAGAAAGATCATACCGGACATGAGAAAAGACCAGTGTGTAGTGATCACGATTTCAGGACGTGGAGATAAGGATTGTGCAGCAATTGCCAGATACAGAGGGGAGGATATCCATGAATAAGAATATAGCAGCAGCATTTGGTAAAGGAAAAGCATTTATTCCCTTTGTTACCTGCGGGGATCCATCCCTTGATGTAACAGAGCAGATCGTATATGCAATGGAAGAGGCAGGGGCAGATTTGATCGAGCTTGGGATCCCATTTTCTGATCCAACAGCAGAAGGGCCTGTGATCCAGGCTGCCAATGTAAGAGCATTAGGCGGAGGCGTAACAACAGACAAGGTTTTTGATATGGTGGTTCGGATTCGTAAGAAAACCAGGATTCCTATGGTGTTTATGACTTATGCAAATGTGGTTTTTTCCTATGGAACTGAAAGATTTATCAAAAAAGCGTCTGAAGTCGGAATGGACGGACTGATCCTTCCGGATGTACCATTTGAAGAAAAGGAAGAATTTGACAGCGTGTGCAAAGCATATGGAATAGATCTGATCTCCTTGATTGCACCTACTTCCCACGAAAGGATCGCAATGATCGCAAAAGAGGCGGAAGGCTTTGTATATTGCGTATCTTCTCTTGGAGTGACCGGCACAAGAAGCCAGATCACCACAGATATCGGGGCAATGGTGCAGCTGGTAAAAGCAGAAAAACAGATTCCCTGTGCGGTAGGCTTTGGGATCAGTACGCCGCAGCAGGCAGCTAAAATGGCAGAACAGTCTGACGGTGCGATCGTAGGTTCTGCCATCGTCAAGCTGTGTGCCAGGTATGGAAAGGACTGCGTGCCTTACGTAAAGGAGTATGTGAAATCTATGAAAGATGCTGTACGTAACGTATAGCAGATTGGGCAAAGCAAAAAAGAGGGCAAAAAGATTGACTTTTTCCCCTCTTTTTTTTATATTATAACATGAATATGTAGAAAATATGTAAAAAGAGGGCCTGAACTTGGAGAAGAAACTTTTTTTTGTATTTAATCCAAAATCCGGAAAAGGCAAGATCAAAACCGCTTTAATGGATATTGTGGATATTTTTAACAAGGGTGGTTATGAAGTGGTCATCCGTGCGACGCAATACCCCAAAGATGCATATGAAATGACCAGGAAGTATGCAGACAAGGTGGATCTTGTGGTATGCAGCGGCGGCGATGGCACACTGGATGAGGTGGTTGCAGGACTGGTTGAGACAGGAAGCAAGGTTCCGGTAGGATATATTCCGGCAGGAAGCACCAATGATTTTGCAGGAAGCCTGTTTATTCCCAAAAATATGGTAGCTGCAGCAGAGATGATCATGGAAGAGAATGTGTACCGCTGTGATATCGGGAAGTTTAATAAACAGACATTTACTTATATTGCCGCATTTGGACTTTTTACGGATGTGGCCTATGAGACTGACCAGGATCTGAAGAATATTCTGGGACATCTGGCATATCTGCTGGAGGGGGTCAAACGTCTGTTTGATATTCAGTCTTACCATATGAAAGTAACAACAGAGGATGAAATCTTTGAAGATGATTTTATGTATGGGATGATCACTAATTCCAGATCCGTTGGAGGATTTAAGAATCTGACCGGCAAAAATGTGGATATGAATGACGGCCTGTTTGAGGTGACCTTGATCACCACGCCTAAGAATCCGATGGATATGCAGGAGATCATTGCAGGACTGATGTCCGGTAAGGATAATTCAGACCTGATCTATACCTTTAAGACAAGCAGGATCCGGATTCAGTCAGATGAGGCTGTGGCATGGACGCTGGACGGGGAATACGGCGGAGATCACAAGGAGGTTGAGATCCGGAATCTGCACAGAGCATTGAACCTATATCTGACAGGTTCCAAGAATTCTTGAGGATCTGAGAAAAGGGTACTGAACAGTTACGGACAACTGTGAAATACCCATAGACAGAAATGTGTGATTAGTGGAGAGGAGATTATTAATGGAAGATTTTGTGAAAGTGACGGATATTTTTGGATGTGATGTATTTAATGATTCCGTTATGCAGGAGAGACTGCCCAAGAAGGTTTATAAGGAACTGAAAAAGACCATAGAAGAAGGCAAAGAGCTGTCTATGGAAGTGGCTGATGTGGTAGCACATGAGATGAAGGAGTGGGCTATCGAGAAAGGGGCAACCCATTACAGCCACTGGTTCCAGCCACTGACAGGTGTAACCGCAGAGAAGCATGATGCATTTATTACAGCACCTATGGAGAATGGTAAGGTGCTGATGAGCTTTTCCGGTAAAGAACTGATCAAAGGAGAACCAGATGCCTCTTCTTTTCCATCCGGAGGTCTTAGAGCTACCTTTGAAGCAAGAGGCTACACTACATGGGACTGTACCTCACCGGCTTTTGTACGCCATGATGCAGCAGGCGGTACCTTATGTATCCCTACCGCTTTCTGCTCCTATACAGGAGAGGCTCTTGACCAGAAGACTCCTCTTCTTCGTTCCATGGAGGCAGTGAATACACAGGCACTGCGTCTGATCCGTCTTTTCGGTAATCATACATCTAAGAAGGTGACTCCCTCTGTAGGTGCAGAGCAGGAGTATTTTCTGATCGATAAAGAAAAGTTTAAACAGAGAAAGGATCTTGTTTATACAGGCAGGACTTTATTTGGTGCCATGCCTCCGAAAGGCCAGGAGATGGATGACCATTATCTGGGAACCATCCGCCAGAGAGTATCTGCCTATATGAAAGAAGTAAATGAAGAATGTTGGAAGCTGGGCGTTTCTGCTAAGACACAGCATAATGAAGTTGCTCCTGCACAGCATGAGCTTGCACCTATTTATGCGCCTGTAAATATTGCGGCAGATCATAATCAGATCATGATGCGTATCCTGAAGAAAGTGGCAAGCCGTCAGGGGATGCGCTGTCTTCTCCATGAGAAACCATTTGCAGGCGTGAATGGTTCCGGAAAGCATAATAACTGGTCTTTGACTACCGATGACGGGATCAATCTGCTGGATCCAGGCAAAACTCCTCATGAGAATGTTCAGTTCCTTCTTGTACTTACCTGTATTCTGAAAGCAGTTGATGAGCATGCAGATCTTCTTCGGGAGTCAGCAGCAGATGTGGGAAATGACCAGAGACTTGGCGGCCATGAGGCTCCGCCGGCAGTGATTTCTGTTTTCCTTGGAGAACAGCTTGAGGATGTGCTGGATCAGCTGATCAGTACAGGAACTGCTACTCACAGTAAGAGCGGGGAAAAGATGAATACCGGTGTAAGTACACTTCCGGACTTCATGAAGGATGCAACAGACAGGAACCGTACTTCACCTTTTGCATTTACAGGTAATAAGTTTGAGTTTCGTATGGTTGGTTCCAGAGATTCGATTTCCTCCTGCAATGTTGTATTGAATACTATTGCAGCTGAGGCTTTTAAAGAGGCATGTGATAGACTGGAATCTGCAGAAGATTTAGAACTTGCAGTGCATGATTTGATCAAAGAATACGCTACTGATCACCAGAGAATCGTATTTAGCGGCAATGGCTATGCACCGGAATGGGAAGCAGAAGCAAAACGAAGAGGCCTTCCTATCCTTCCGTCCATGGTAGATGCCATTCCTGCACTGACTACAGAGAAATCCATAAAGCTGTTTGAGAATTTCCGGGTATTTACCAGAACAGAGCTGGAATCCCGTGCAGAGATCCAGTATGAGATTTATGCTAAAGCGATTAATATCGAGGCCAAGACCATGATCGATATTGTTACCAAACAGATCATCCCGGCAGTGATCAGGTATACGACGGTGCTTGCTGATTCCATTAATTCTGTAAAGGCAGCAGGGATCACAGACGTAAGCGTACAGGCAGATCTTCTGAAAAAGACCAGCAAGCTTTTAAAAACAACCAACAGTGCCATGAATAAGTTAGGCAAGCTGGTTTCCCAGGTAGAGTCTTACCCGGAAGGACGGGAACGGGCTGTTTTCTTCAGGGAAAAGATCGTACCTGCGATGGACGAATTACGGAAGCCGGTTGATGAATTGGAAATGATCGTAGATAAAGAGATGTGGCCAATGCCTTCTTACGGAGACCTTATTTTTGAAGTCTGATCCGGGAGCAAAAGGTTGGATACTTATATGAATGAATTTGATTTTTTAAGAGAACAGGCTGTTTCCGAAGACCTGATCAAAGAAATTTTGGAATTCAGAAAAGAATACACGGTTGCTGCAGATGCTGTTGGGCGTGTGCAGCAGCCTGCAATCCATTTCTATGGAAAAGAAACCTTGGAAATGGCCATGGCTGCCCTTCTCCAGGGGGAAAATCTTCTTCTCACAGGGCCTAAGGCCACTGGTAAAAATATACTGGCAGAGAATCTTGCCTATATTTTCGGCAGACCGATCTACAATGTATCTTTTCATGTGAATACCAACAGTGGAGATCTGATCGGTACAGATACTTTTGAGGACAATCAGGTAAAACTTCGGAAGGGCAGTATTTACCGGTGTGCCCAGCATGGGGGCTTTGGTATCCTGGATGAGATCAATATGGCGAAAAATGATGCTGTTTCCGTGCTGCATGCTACTCTGGATTACCGAAGATCCATTGATGTGCCAGGGTACGATAAGATTGATCTTCATCCGGCAGCCAGATTTATTGGAACCATGAATTACGGATATGCAGGTACCAGAGAATTAAATGAAGCCCTGGTTTCCAGATTTATGGTGATCGATATGCCTCCCCAGAATGAGGAAACCCTGGGATTTATTTTCAGGGAAATGTTCCCGGATGCAAAGAAGGCAGCTGTAGACCAGTTTATCGGTCTTTTTCTTGATCTTCAGCTGAAAACTGCCAACAGTGAGATTTCTACCAAGTCACTGGATTTGCGAGGCCTTTTGGGAGCAGTGAAGATCATAAAAACCGGACTTTCTCCATGGCAGGCTGTGCAGATGGGAATCGTAAATAAAACATTTGACATTTTTGAAAAAGAGATCGTAGAGGATGTTGTAAATACCAGGATCCCCAGGGACTGGACAAAGGAAGATGTTTATGAATAAGCATCCGTCAAGGATTGAACATACAAATGAGATCTCAGGCTTTTCTGAAGGGGAGGGTTCTGAGATCCAGCTGGAAATGGAGAACCGTATCCGGAATCTTTTATGGACAGTCAGTGGTGACTATGCCCAGGAAATGAAGCCGGATATTTCTTTATACAGGCGTTCCAGACCGCTGGCCCTTTATGATGGGATCAAGCAGGGGGCACTTGCAAAATTTTATGATAAAAAATATCTGGGGCTTTATCTGCTGAAGAAGCTGTATTTGGGGGCAGATGAACAGCTTCTTACGAAAATGGCACAGCTTTGTATAGAGGAAGCCATTGGAGACAGAATCTGCCTGGAACGTCCAGGTATTCGAAACATGCAAAGAGAGGCTATCCTGGATATCCTTGATCAGGAGTATCTGGTGATCCCGGGTACTGGAAATATCCCGGAAATGCTCAGGCTTATGGTTCTGAGAAAAAGGCTGGACAGGCTGGAGCACAAAAAAGAAGCACCAGTGCTTTCCTCCATGAAAAAGTACATGGATCTGGTGAAGGAAGCAGGCAATTCCCAAGATACAGAAGCATTGGCATTTGCTATTGACCGGTTATACAATAAGGCATGTGAGCCTGACTTTGAAAAAGAAAAGGGCAGTTTTGAACAGGTGATGGCTGTCACAATGGAGGAACTGTCAGAGTTTGACTGGAAAGACCTTCTTGATGAAGAACTTTATGAGGAAAGCCTGGAAGACTATGCACAGCAGCTGGCTGATCAGATAGCCGGAATGGAGGATTCCCAGGTTACCGAGGAAATGGAAGAGCAAAGACAGACCAGGCATAAGATCAAAATCCTTCCTCCTGAAGCATTGGAAAAGGCTCACAGGTATGTGGAACTTAATTTTGGGAAAACTTATCTGAAAGAAAATGAAGAAAAGAAAATAAACCAGTTGATGTGCAAAGGGATCCACGGAGACTGCAGTCTGTATTTTACAGAAGGGATCCTGAAAAATCCGGTTATGCGGAATTATCAGTACGAATATGCAGTACGCCTGAAAAACAAAAATGTGTGGCTGTATCATGATAAACACAGAGTTGTAAAGAGGAATGTTGCCCAGCTTACAGAAATGCTGCGTAAATCCTTGATTTTGCGAAGTGAAAACCAGGAGATCCTGTCTGACAGGGGGCAGATCCTGCCTGCCAGATTATGGAGGATCGGCAGAAGCAGGGATGCACTTCTTTTCAAAAAAGAGCAACAGGGGGATCAAACGGATTTTGTTGTAGATGTACTGATCGATGCCAGTGGTTCCCAGATGAATCGGCAGGGCCATGTGGCATTACAGGCATATATGATCAGTAAAGCACTGGGAAATGTGAAGATCCCTCACCGTGTGATGAGCTATTGTACATTCTGGGACTATACGATTTTACACAGGCTGCGGGAGTATGATGACCCTGACAGTGCAAGTGAAAATATATTCAATTATGTAACATCTTCCAACAACAGGGATGGATTGGCCATTAAAGCAGCCGGTTATGGGCTTTTGGGCCGTAGGGAAGAAAAAAAGATTATGATCATTTTAAGCGATGGACGACCTTATGATGTAATTGTAAACCGTCCAAATGCAAAGAATCCTAAGCCGTATATGGGACAATATGCAGTGAATGATACTGCCGGGGAAGTCCGCAGGCTGAGAAACGCAGGGGTGAGCGTGCTGGGAGTATTTGCAGGCGAAGAGAAGGATCTGGCTACAGAAAAGAAGATCTTTGGTAAGGATTTTGCTTATATCCGGGATATTACTGATTTTTCCAGAATTGTAGGCCGCTATCTCACAAAACAATTGGAATTGGAGGAATGAAGATGAGTCCTTGGGGGAAAAAACTCAAATATATGGATTATCTGCTGATCATTGTAGGTACCTGCCTGATGGCAGTTGCTGTAATATCTGCGTTTGATAAGGCAGGAATGGTTACAGGTGGTTTTTCAGGAGTAGCCATCATTGTCAAAGAGTGGACAGAAAGCCTTGTTCCTAGCGGAATTCCCTTATGGATCACTAACATGGCATTAAACATTCCGCTGTTCTTTTTAGGAATGAGGATCGGAGGCTTTCAGTTTGTAAAAAAAGCACTGGTAGGAGAGTTGTGTCTTTCTTTCTGGTTGGCGGTGCTGCCAGGCTGTATTCCTGACTTTAACCTGGCGGGAAATGATCTTCTGCTTGCTGCGGTATATGGTGGTGTGATTCAGGGAGTAGGCATTGGACTTGTTTTCCTTGGACAGGGGACTACCGGCGGAACAGATATGATGGCTGCCCTGATCCAGCGGAAGCTTAAGCATTATTCTATTGCCCAGATCATGCAGTTTATTGATGGCCTGGTAGTTGTGGTGGGCATGTATGTTTTTGGCGTATACAAGGCTCTTTATGCTATTATTGCAGTTTATCTTGTTACAAAAGTGACGGATGGCATGATCGAAGGTTTGAAATTTTCAAAGGGAGCTTATATTATCACAGAGAAAGCGGATCAGGTTTCCCATATGATCATCAATGAAATGGATCGCGGTGTTACCGGCCTGAAAGGAGTAGGAATGTATTCCGGACAGGACAAGCTGATGCTGTTTTGCGTAGTCAATAAAAAGGAAATCGTTACATTAAAAGAAAAAGTGGATATGATAGACCCAGATGCTTTTGTGATCGTATGTGATGTACGGGAAGTACATGGGGAAGGTTTTATAGAGAAAAAGTGAGAAGTTTTGAATAAAAATTTGTAAATTTTTTCTGATTTCCTCTTTCTTTTTTGGTTATTTTGTATTAAAATAACTTAAAACACTTTTACATGAGAAGGGATTGAATAGAATGATATCAAGCCAGGTATTACAGAATACCCTCGAGGGACTTAAAGAGATATCCAGGACACAGTTTTGTGTGATGGATACAGATGGCAAGACACTTGCATCCACATGTACTGATTTCGAGATCCAGGCAGGGGATGTTCAGGCATTTGTTGATTCGCCGGCAGAGAGTCAGCTTGTGAGAGGTTATCAGTATTTCAAAGTGAATGATGACTATCAGCTGGAGTATATCCTTGTAGCTCATGGAGAGGACGAGGATACGTATATGGTCGGGAAGCTGGCAGCATTTCAGCTTCAGAGTCTGATCGTAGCTTATAAGGAGCGTTTTGACAAAGACAGTTTTATCAAGAATCTTCTTCTTGATAATCTTCTTCTTGTAGATATTTACAATCGTGCCAAGAAGCTTCACATCGATGCTGATGTGCGCCGCGTGGTTATGCTGATCGAACTTCCACAGGAGAGAGAGCATAGTTCTGTAGAGAGCATTAAGAGTATTTTTGGTGGTAAGAGCAAAGATTTTATCACGGCCGTAGATGAGAAGAGTGTGATCATTGTAAAGGAACTGGAAGAGGGCGAAGGCTATGAGACTATGGATAAGCTGGCCCAGACGATCCTGGACACACTTGGACTTTCCAGAGAAGACGGAGTACATGTTGCATACGGTACCATTGTGAAGGAGCTTAAGGAAGTGTCACGATCCTACAAGGAAGCACGTATGGCTTTGGATGTAGGTAAGATTTTCTTCCCGGAGAAGGATGTTATCGCATACAGCTCTCTGGGTATCGGACGTCTGATCTATCAGCTCCCGATTCCACTGTGCAAGATGTTCATTAAGGAGATCTTTGGCGGTAAGTCACCGGATGATTTTGATGAAGAGACACTGACTACCATTGATAAATTCTTTGAGAACAGCCTGAATGTGTCAGAAACATCCAGACAGCTTTATATCCACAGGAATACTCTTGTATACCGACTGGATAAGCTGCAGAAGAGTACAGGACTGGATCTTCGTGTATTTGAAGATGCCATTACCTTTAAGATTGCTCTTATGGTTGTAAGATATATGAAATACATGGAAACGCTGGAGTACTAATGCCGGCATTTATGTGGCTTTCAGTAATTTTCAGAAGGAAATACCAATTGTCTACCGTTTTTTCAGCGGTAGACAATTTTCTTATGGCACTTTGATGTCTTCCTTATGTACTTCTTAAAAAAATACGTGTAAATATGTGTGAATCATATTGGCACACGTGTAAATACGTGCTATAATATAACTATGGAAGGAGAAAAAAGATGAAAACATCAGAGCCAATCAAATTGTTAAAGAAGAACCACTGCCACTTGGCAGAGCATGGTAAAGAACATGACAAGTGGTATAGTGAGATAACAGGCAAAACATTCATGATCCCACGACATGGCGGAAAAGAAATACCAACTGGCACAGCAAACAGAATATTAAGGGATGCGGGGATTAAATAAGACCTGGCATAGCAAAATATAAAAGAATAGCACAGGAAAGATTGGGAGGTGCAACATGGCAAAATATGCATATCCGGCTGTATTTACACCGGAGGAGAGCGGACGATTTTCAGTGAACTTTCCGGATTTGGAAAGCTGCTATACATGTGGCGATGATATGAAAGATGCATTGATTATGGCAGAGGATGCATTGGCATTTACTTTATATGATTATGAGAGAGAAGGAAAGGCAATTCCTGAACCGTCAGTACAAGACGATATCACATTGGAAGGAAAGGAATTTATTAATTACGTTGCATGTGATACACTTGAATATCGCAAGCTCCATAACAACAGGGCTGTGAAGAAAACTCTTACGATTCCAGAGTGGCTGAATGAATCAGCAACAAGTATGGGGTTGAATTTTTCTCAGGTATTACAGGATGCACTGATGGAAAAAGTAGGAGCTGGCCGAAAATAATAAGAAGAAGGCACTCGGAAAACCGGGTGCTTTTTTATGTAGAAGCTGTGAAATGCCTTGCTTTTGGAAAAGGGTGCATGTATAATAAATTACCGGAAAATAGCAGTTGCAATTTAATAAAAGATATATTACAATAATGTTACATAAAAGTTACGCATAACAAAGGAGACCATTATGATCGATTTAATGGATGTAACCAAGTCTTATGGGCAGGGTCTTCCGGCTGTGAATCATGCCAACCTGCATGTTGATAAAGGGGAATTTGTATTTGTGGTAGGGAGCAGCGGCTCCGGGAAGTCCACACTGATCAAACTTTTACTGAAGGAACTGGATTCTACTTCAGGTGAGATCATTGTAAGCGGAGAACGTCTGGAAGGGATGAAGCACCGCAGAGTAGCCAAATACCGCAGGAAGCTGGGAGTTGTGTTCCAGGATTTCCGTCTTTTAAAGGACAGGGATGTTTATGAGAATGTTGCTTTTGCACAGCGTGTGATCAACCGTCCTACCAGAGTGATCCGTAAAAGAGTGCCGGAGGTTTTGCAGGAGGTAGGGCTTGCAGGGAAATATAAGGCATTTCCAGACGAACTGTCCGGCGGAGAGCAGCAGAGAGTGGCTCTTGCAAGAGCGATCGTAAACCGTCCGGATATTCTCCTGGCAGATGAGCCAACCGGTAATCTTGACCCTAAGACCTCTGAGGAGATCATGAAGCTTCTGGAAGAGATCAATGAGAGAGGCACAACCGTACTGGTAGTTACCCACAACAAAGAGATCGTCAATGCCATGAAGAAAAGGGTAGTTACCATGCATAATGGCGTGATCATCAGTGACGAGAAAGAGGGAGAATATCATGAGGCCTAGTACGATCTGGTATACCCTGAAGCAGGGTGTAAAAAATATTAAAAGAAATATGATGTTTTCCATTGCATCAGTTCTTACCATGTCCGCCTGTATACTATTGTTTGGTGTTTTTTATTCTATTGTGAATAATGTGAATAATATTGCACATAAGGTGGAAGAGGAGGTTCCTATCACAGTATTTTTTGATGAAGGGACTACGGATGAGCAGATCCAGCAGATCGGTGCGTTGATCCAGGAACGTCCTGAAGTAGCACAGATTCAGTATGAGTCTGCAGATGATGCCTGGGAAAAGATGAAGAAAGAATATTTTGGAGATACAGATGTAGCTGACGGATTTAAGGATGACAATCCGCTGGTGAATTCCTCCAACTACCAGGTATATCTGAAGGACATTTCCAAACAGGCAGTGATCGTAGCGTATATCCAGACTTTGGATCACGTAAGAGAGGTTAGTCAGTCTGAGCAGGCAGCCAAGACGCTTGGTTCCATTAACAAGCTGGTATCCGGTATTTCCATTGTGATCATTGTGATCCTTCTTCTGATCTCTGTATTTTTGATCAGCAATACAGTGTCCGTAGGTATAACTGTGCGTAAGGATGAGATCGGGATCATGAAATATATCGGAGCCACAGATGCTTTTGTACGTGCACCGTTCCTTCTGGAAGGTATGGTGCTTGGAGTGATAGGAGCGGCTATTCCCCTTGTGATCCTGTATTTTGCTTATAATAGTGCAGTTACTTATGTACTGACCAGGTTTAATGTACTTATGGGCGTGGTTGAGTTCATACCAGTAGGCAGGATCTACATGACACTTCTGCCCATCGGTCTGGCACTGGGGATCGGGATCGGTCTTTTGGGAAGCTTCTGGACAACCAGAAAGCATTTGAAAGTATAAGGTATTAGAATGTGGGATTGATGCAGATGCGTCAATCCCTCTTTTGCAGGAGGAATGATGGCAGATAATAATTTCTGGAAAGGTGCAGCCTTTGGTACAGCTTTTACAGTTGCAGTGGCAGCAGGAGGATATGCAGGATACAAATATGCACAGGTACCAGCAGATGGGACAGTGCTTTCTGATAGTGCCAGGGTCCAGAAGCTGGAGTACCTGGAAGAACTGATCGATACTTATTATCTTGAGGATAAGGATGAAGACGAACTGGCAGAAGGGCTATATGCAGGATTGATCTATGGCCTTGGGGATCCTTATTCCAGATACTATACAGCAAAGGAATATCAGGAGGAAAATACCAGTTCTCAGGGGTCCTATGTAGGGATCGGCGTTGTGATGCAGGAGAATAAAGAAGGAGGCGTGCAGATCGTTCAGTGCTATGAGGGAGGACCAGGCGAAGCAGCAGGTCTTAAGGAAGGGGATGTGGTCAGTGCTGTTGACGGACAGGATATTACAGAAAGCTCTGTTTCTGAAGTGGCGTCCATGATCCGGGACAGTGATGCCGAGAATGTTATCCTTACGGTGCACAGAGAAAATGCAGATGAGCCTCTTACCATTACAGTCCCTATTACAGATGTGGAACTGCCATCTGTTTTTCATGAGATGCTGGAGCCTAAGATTGGATATATCCGGATCACAGAATTTAAAGGGGTTACTGAGGAACAATATACAACCGCATTTCAGGATCTGAAGGATCAGGGTATGGAGAAGATGATCGTAGATCTTCGGGATAATCCAGGGGGACTGCTGGATTCTGTCTGTGATATCTTAAGGCAGATCCTTCCGGAAGGCCTGATCGTTTATACTGAGGATAAAAACGGAAACCGGGAAGAAGAAACCTGTGACGGGAAAAATGCCCTTGATATCCCCCTGGCAGTGCTTGTTAATGAAAACAGCGCCAGCGCATCCGAGATTTTTGCAGGGGCAGTTAAGGATTACGGGATCGGAACAATTGTGGGCACTACTACCTATGGAAAGGGGATCGTACAGTCCATACGTACTCTTTCGGATGGAAGTGCAGTGAAGCTTACAGTTTCCAAATATTATACTCCAAAAGGCAATAATATCCATAAGACAGGGATCACCCCGGATGTAGAAGAGAAGCTGGATTCCAATCTTTTGAACAAAAGTGATTACAGCCATGAAGAGGATAATCAGCTTCAGAGGGCCATTCAGGTTCTGGAAAATGATGGAGAAAGCAGCTGATTTTATAAAAATTCTGTGAACATGGGTCAGAAAATTGAATGAGACACTGTTCTGTGCTATGATAAGGCAGAGTAGGGACAGAAGACAAGCTTATGGGTTTCTTGACAGAGAGGAGACTGACCATGAAAAGAAAAATATTTCTGGCTGGCTTATGTACAGCTCTTTTAACACCCATCCCTGTTTCAGCTCAGGTACTGGATTATGCTGGGATTGTTGATAAATACAAACAGGAAGATAAAGCACTGCAGCGCTTTTTATTGGATGACGGGGCAGGAGGCACTGTGACAGCGCTGGCGGATGCAGAGGATTTATATATTACATCCAAGAGTGCCCAGATACATTCCAAGCCAGGAGAGACAGGAGATGTGCTTGATACGGCTGTCTTTGGTACAGAGCTGGAACGGGTTGCAGTATGTGATAATGGCTGGAGCAAGGTAGAATACACATCCGATACAGGAGAACAGATCAGTGGCTTTGTTTCAGATACACAGCTTGGCCAGGGTACAGCACTGGAAGAGGTGAATGACACGGTTACTGTTGCCAGGGACTGTGATGTTCTTGATTTTCCGGGAAGAAAAGACGGTGAAGTAACAGGTGAAGTCCTGGAAGAGGATCAGATTACCAGAACCGGCATTGTAGATGGAATCTGGAGCCGGATCATTTTTGAAAATGAGGAAGGCACATCCAGTACAGGATATATACCTACCAATGTGCTGGAAGGTTATGAGGATGAAAGCCTTACGGCAAAAGCAGATACTTCTACTTCGAACGGAGACATCCAGGCAGGAAGCATCCACAAAAGTGCAGGAGAAGGTGTTTTCGCTGAGGCTGTTGACGGTGTGACATCTGTCAATGGCAGCGGTGCCGCCGCAGATGGCGTACAGGTAGGCACTCCTATTTCCGTATCAGCAGATGCATCACTGAAGTCTCTTGGCACTTTTCGTATCACACATTATTGTCCATGCAGTATCTGCTGTGGTCCATGGTCCAATGGGATCACATCTACCGGTGTTACTGCAGTGACCAACCGTACCATTGCTGTGGATCCTACCCAGATCCCATATGGCTCCAAGGTTGTGATCGACGGACAGGTATATGTGGCAGAAGACTGCGGTGGTGCGATCAAGGAGAATTGCATTGATATTTATGTAGGAAGCCATGCAGAAGGGGAAAGCAAGGGTGTGTACTACACAGAAGTATATCTGATACAGGAATAAAATAAGGCTGAGGATAAAGATTTTCGGCTATGGTACTTGCAGATGATTAGTGAGAAACGACAGATAAGAGGATTGGAGACAGGACAAATGGAAAAGATCATTTTAACAGGAGACAGACCTACAGGCAGACTTCATGTAGGACATTATGTAGGTTCACTTAGAGGGAGAGTTGCCCTTCAGAATTCAGGAGATTATGATAAAGTATATATTATGATCGCAGATGCGCAGGCGTTGACAGACAATGCAGAGCATCCGGAAAAGGTACGGCAGAATATTATCCAGGTAGCACTTGATTATCTGGCATGCGGGCTTGATCCGGAGAAATCCACCATCTTTATACAGTCTACCATTCCGGAGCTGGCAGAGCTTACCTTTTATTATATGAATCTTGTAACTGTATCCAGACTGCAGCGGAATCCTACCGTAAAAGCAGAGATCAAAATGCGTGATTTTGAGACAAGCATTCCGGCAGGTTTTCTGGCATATCCGGTAAGTCAGACTGCAGATATTACGGCATTTCATGCTACTGCAGTTCCGGTAGGCGAGGATCAGCTTCCAATGCTGGAGCAGTGTAAGGAGATCGTGCATAAGTTTAACACTGTATACGGAGAGACCCTGACAGAGCCGGAGATCATCCTTCCGGATAATGCAGCATGCCTCAGACTTCCGGGTATTGACGGAAAGGCTAAGATGAGTAAATCTCTTGGGAACTGTATTTATCTTTCAGATGAGCCGGAAGAGATCAAGAAGAAGATCATGTCTATGTTTACTGATCCGAATCATCTTCGGGTGCAGGATCCGGGTAAGGTTGAGGGAAATCCAGTATTTATCTATCTGGATGCATTCTGCAGACCGGAGCATTTCCAGGAATTTTTGCCTGAATACAGCTGTATGGATGAGTTGAAAGCCCATTATCAGAGAGGCGGGCTTGGAGATGTAAAGGTGAAGAAATTCCTGAACAATGTAGTGCAGGCTGAACTTGCACCAATCAGAGAGCGCAGAAAGGCCTGGGAGCAGAGAATACCGGAGGTTTATGAGATCCTGAAAAAGGGCAGCGAGGAAGCGAGAAAAGCAGCTGCCAGAACTATGCAGGATGTACGTCATGCAATGCAGATTGATTATTTTGCGGAGTGACATACTCCCACCACTTAAATCTCTAATTTTGAAGTGGGGGCTTCTTGCTCAATGGCTCTACTGAGCCAAGTATCTACAAGCTATCCTCGCGTGCCCCGCGATTCTTTTGCCCGGACACGGGCATATTTTCTTATTTTTCTATTGTCCGGATACGGACAGTTTATGCAATCAACATCCTTCTTGCCTCTTCTCGGATGTTGATTGCTGCATTACGATCTCTATCCATCTCATTTCCACACGCACAGCGATAGACTCTTTCGGATAATTTCAGTTCTTTCTTTATCCTTCCACATTTACAGCATTTTTTACTGGAAGGAAAGAAACGGTCTACCTTTACCATTTTCTTTCCTTTCCACGCCAGTTTATAGTCTAACATTTCCCTGAACATTCCATATCCATTATCCTGTACGCTTTTTCCGAAATGCAGACACTGCCCCATTGCTTTCATATCGATATCTTCCACTGCGACTGCATCATAACTGTCTGCGATCTTTCGACTAAGTTTGTGCAGATAATCTCTTCGCTGATTTCGTATCTTTTCATGACATCTGGCAACTTTCTTTTTTTGCAGTTCATAATTATGGCTTCCTCGTACGCATCTTGACAACTTTCGTTGCTCCCTCGCCAGCCTTTTTTCATTTTTTCTGAAAAAACCTGCTTCTCCCGTCTCAATCTTTTCTGAAAATACTGCCATTCCCTGCATTGCATAATCAATTCCAAGTATCTTTGCAGTACTGTAATCTGGTTCAGCTGCTTGGTTTTCACATCTGTATCCTTCATACAACAGACTTGCAAAGTATTTTCCGGATGGTTCCATACTGATTGTCACTGATTTCAGACGAAGGTCTTCTGCTGGCTTCCTGTGTTTTTTCATGGCAATCCATTTTAATTTAGGAAGTCGGATTCGCTTACTTTCCACCAGGATATTTCCATTGACCACATTTGTTGTATAGCTGTTTCTGGAATGATGCTTTGACTTGAACCTTGGAAATCCAATCTTAGGTTCCCGAAAAAATTTATTATATGCCTTTTCCAGATGAAGCTGGACATTTGCCAGCGCCAGCGAATCGACTTCTTTCAAAAATGGATATTCCTTTTTATACATGGCCGGTGTATTTTTTAACATTTTCTTTGTCTTTTCATACTCCTGGATTCTATCATTAAGCATCTGATTGTATAGGAAACGACAACAGCCAAATGTTTTGCCCAAAAGTATCTTCTGTTCTTCTGTCGGATAAATTCGGAAACGATATGCTATGTTCAATACTTTTTCTCTCCCTGGCTTTCAATACATTGACGGATTACTTCTACCGGAGCACCTCCAGCTGTCAGTAGGCAGAAACTCTGACTCCATTCTTCCAGAACTTTTCCCTACCGTGGAACAATATATTCCCATATCTCTTTTGCTCTTTCTGAAATTGGATTATCAATCACTTTTCATCGATATTTCACTACCATGATCAGATGATAATACACCCGTTCAAGAATGCCTCGGCATTCTTGCTGCGAGGTGCGCGTCATGCAATTGCATGACATACTTCTCCTGCGCACCTCTGCAATCCTGCCGGAGGCTATATCGGCTGGGGGATTTACTCCCAGCTGATATACTGAATGCGCATTATGATCTGTTTTTCCCATACAAATCAGTCCTTTTTCTAACAATTTGTATTTTCGACTGACTCTATTATACCACGGATTGCGCCACAGAACAAGTGTTCTTTTTGTTTTTTCGCAGTTCACCTCCCACCTGCAGAGGAAGGAGAATTCTTGCTATATTTATGTTAAATATATCCGGATAAACAATTCTTGGATTCATAGTGTATCCTCCTTATCAAGCCACTTTTATGCGTTGTTTTTCTATTTCTGAAGATTATCCTATTTTTCATATCAAGTCAATATTTTTTATGCATTTGATTATACCGAAATAAGATAATCAGGAATAGGTTTGGGCTATAGCGCAAAAATCCCCTATACAGAATCGGCTCAGACATAAGTCTGTCCAAATTCTGCACAGGGGATCATTATTTCATATATGGTTATGTGGATGGCGCAAAAGGCCACGTATCTATTTATACTCTGCTTACTCAGGCAAGAATGGGCTCCAATGCTTTTGCAAGCTTATCCTTCTCTGCCTGCGCCTCTTCCAGATCTTTTCCAAGAGTTGTGTAATAAATCTTGATCTTTGGCTCTGTTCCTGACGGACGAACGATAACTGTCTCATTATTTTCCAGTTTATAGATCAGTACGTTCGCTGCCGGAAGCCCTGTCTCCTCTGGCTTCTCATAGTCTGCAACGCTGACTACCTTATAGCCTGCGATCTCTGCCGGCGGATCCTGACGAAGCTTCTGCATGATTCCTGCCATAGTATCCATACCGCTAAGTCCTGGGAACTCAAAGCTGTCAACCTTATTCAGGTAACGGCCATACTCTGCATAAATTTCCTCAAGTCTCTGCTTCAGGGAACTTCCGATACTTCTGTAATATGCAGCCATCTCACAGATCAGCATGGAACCGATCACAGCATCCTTATCTCTTACATAAGGTCCTGCCAGATATCCATAACTCTCCTCGAATCCAAAGATAAAGCGGTCTACTTCTCCTGCCTCTTCCAGCTGTGCGATCTGATCGCCGATCCACTTGAAGCCTGTCAGTACGTTACGCATCTCTACACCATAATGGGCAGCTACTGCATCTGCAAGAGGTGTGGAAACAATAGACTTCACAGCTACCGGATTCTTCGGCATAGTGCCTTTCTCAATACGTCCTGCACAAATATAATCAAGAAGAAGAACTCCTACTTCATTTCCGCTTACCAGCTCATAAGAACCATCCGGGCACTTCATGGCGATACCCACACGGTCAGCATCCGGATCTGTGGCAAGCATCAGATCAGCGCCTGTCTTCTCTGCCAGATTCAGACCCTGCTCAAGGGCTGCAAAAATCTCAGGATTAGGATAACTGCAGGTTGTAAAATAACCATTCGGGTATTCCTGATCCGGTACGATAGTAATATCTGTAATGCCGATATCTTTCAAAACCTGTGTAACAGGTACCAGTCCGGAGCCATTCAGCGGGCTGTACACCAGCTTCAGGCCTGCAGTGCTGCAAAGACCTGGTCTTACCTGACGGGACTCAATTGCTTCATAAAGAGCTTTCTTACAGTCATCTCCTACAAAACGGATCAGACCTTCCTCTACGCCCTCTGCAAAAGACATGTATTTTGCACCGGTAAGCACATCTGTCTTCTGGATCTCTTCGTACACGATCGCTGCAGCATCATCGGTCATCTGACATCCATCAGGACCGTATGCCTTATATCCGTTATATTTCGCAGGATTGTGAGATGCAGTTACCATAACTCCTGCATTACACTCATAATATCTGGTTGCAAATGAAAGAGCCGGTACAGGCATCAGTGCATCATAAATCCGCACTTTAATACCATTGGCTGCCAGCACGCCAGCTGCTGTTTTGGCAAAAACATCGCTCTTAATACGGCTGTCATAGCTGATGGCAACTGTCTGGGAACCGCCCTGTGTCTTTACCCAGTTGGCAAGTCCCTGTGTAGCCTGACGTACCACATAAATATTCATCCGGTTGGTACCTGCGCCCAGCACGCCTCGAAGTCCGGCAGTTCCAAACTTCAGTGCTACTGCAAAACGCTCTTTGATCTCTTCGTCATTTCCATTGATCTTTGATAATTCCGGTTTCAGATCCGCATCTTCCAGATCTGCTGCCAGCCAGCGCTCATATTCTTCTTTGTACATTTCACCACTCCCACTTTTCATTTTTATTAGTTTCAAATTAACTGCACTTACAAATTACTCTTAACAAACTACATTTAATTGTAATATAACATATTCTTGTTCACTCGGCAACCGCCAGCCGCATTTTACCTGCAATACATAGCCACATTTTGCCCATAATATTACATAGCCGCATTTCGCCAACAATCATTACATGACCACATTTCACTAACAATCATTACATGGCCACATTTCACCAACAATCGTTACATAACCGCATTTCGCCAACAATCGTTACATAACCGCATTTCGCCCATAATCATTGGTGCGCAATTCTTTCCCTACATTTCTGTCATGCGGATTATCCACATCTATGTCAGCCATATCAGATCACTTCAAATATCAGAATTTTTTCCCTGCTATCTTCCCCTGGGAACAAATCCCTGGTATCAATTTCATCATAGAACATCAACTGCTCCTGCGTCATCAGAAAACTGACGTATTCTTCTGATGGATAATAGAAAAACAGCAGCATGCTTCTTGGATTCCTGTAATATGATTCATATATCCTTGCAAGAACAGGCCGTAAAATCTCCACAGCAAAAGGATTAAAAAAATAGCATCTGTCTACTTCCACCGGTACTTCATAATTCTCGGCACTGCCCAGTACGAAAGAAATACGGCTGCCCGATACTGCTGACGCTTTGTTTTCCTCTGCTTCCTGACAGATGCGCTCATCATATTCCACGCCGATGGACCTGCATCTGGTCTGATAGGAAAGAAAAAAGCATACCCTTCCCTTGCCGGTACCATAATCCAGCAGC
Organism: Blautia ammoniilytica; assembly: GCF_025566965.1. Lineage (NCBI taxonomy): Bacteria > Bacillati > Bacillota > Clostridia > Lachnospirales > Lachnospiraceae > Blautia > Blautia ammoniilytica. The sequence continues at coordinate 79,791 of NZ_JAOQJL010000012.1, forward strand.
ATGTTATTTTTCCTGATCAATCCACTGTTCGCCAGACGCTCCAACACCGTATATGCAGTCGGTTCATAAGGATACCTGTACTGGTCGGAATGTGCATCATCCCTGCCTGTGGTTTTTATTTTTAGAAGCTTATCCCATTGTGTTTCACTTTGATTCATTGGTTTCATTCTTTCTTGGTTTCATTTTTTCATATCAATTTCAAAATCAGCGTAAGCATATTATACCTAATTTAATTTTATAACCCTGACAAAGTCCTCATTACCAAATCTACATCTTTATTCTCCAATTCCTGAATAATATGCAGATACGTTTTCTGTGTTGTGGTCATACTGGCATGTCCAAGTCTTCGTGCAACACTGGCAATTGATACTCCTGCAAACAGCAACAATGATGCATGGGTATGCCGAAGTCCATGTATGGAAATCTCTGAAATGCCACATCTCTTGCAATGTCTTGCCAACACATCATTCACCGTAGAATTATAAATTTTGGTTTCATCAATGAAAATCGGTTTATTTTCTGGTAATCCCTTTGTCAATTCTGCAAATTTCACCACAATCTGCCAATCAATCTGAATCTTTCTTACCGATGATTTATTTTTAGTTGGCAAAAAACCTCCATCACCTTTATAATCCCATGTTTTGCTGATTGACAATGTTTGTCTGGCAAAATCGAAATCTGAGGGTGTAATTGCCAAAGCCTCCGAAAAACGCATTCCTGTCTTTGCAACCAGAAGTATAAACCAGTCCCAATTAGGTTCTTCTTTGATATCAAGATCAGCAATCAGTGTATGCAGTTCAAATTGATTCAGATATTTTATCTTTTTTGCCCTTGGTGTTTTTCCTTTAATAATTGCTTTTCTGGTTGGATCTCTCTCAATCATTCCTTCATCAACCGCATCAAGAATTGCACCTTTCAGCTGATGATGAAAATCCAGAGTTGTCTGTCTTTCATGCTCTTTTGCATAATCATTCAGAAGCTGCTGATATTTTGTCCGCGTCAGTTCAGACACCTTCACCTTTGGAGCCAGTTTTTCCACCCATTTCTGGGTCATCAAATATTTTGCCATAGTTGCTTCTCTGATTGCACCTCTTTTATATACCTCAACCCACTGTGCATAATATTCGCAAAAAAGCATTGAATTTCCTGTATCACTAAGCATAAGCATTCTCCTTTTCCTTTTAATTGCTTACGCTGATACATACATGTATATAATTAAGTCCACTTCAGGCAGTTCTCATAAGAGGTTCTATTTCTTCATCAAGAACTTTTCTCAATTCTGCCATCATTCGGTTATAATATTTAAATTTTGGCAATGGCTTTTCCTGTTCTTCTTTGTAACCTGCATAATTACAGGTGGCCTTTATCTCATTTTCATTTGGAATTACTCCGTTTCTATAATGGACCGCAGCATACAAAACATCATTTTTTGATGCATACCAGGTTACACAAAAATCCGAAATAACTTTATTCACACAATCGTGCTTCATATTTTCTACAATATTGAGAATTGACTGTCCTCTATATTTTGTATCATCCTTCTCAATTTCCGCAATCAAGTCTGACATAAGATCTGCTATCTTCACATTATCCTTACGCAGTTCTTCCACATACTGTTTTACTTCATCAATCTTCTTTTGTCTTTCTTCAGGTGTTATATTCCCCTCATCTTCTGACGGATTCACAATATTCTGAATCAGGTTGATAATATACTCATAATCAATTTTCGTGCTGCTGTATGCCATAAGTTCATAATCCTGATCCACTCCTGCATCTTCCGCATTCTCTGATTGAGTATCTGACTTATCATCAGCGATCTCTTCTATCACATTTTTGTAATGCCCTGCATAATCATCATATTCAGCTTCTGTTATGCCATATTTTTCAAGCATGCTGTCATCATATCTTGTAAATGACTTTAACTGTGCAAACAGGCTGTCAAATGACTGAAAAATTTTCGCAAAAATTTTCTTTTCTTTCAAAGACATATTTGCAATCTCCGAAGGTGTCCTGGCACAAACTCTAAGTGCAGAAAGTGCTTTCCGAAATGCAGGTTCAATCTCATTCCATTCTGACATAATTGCTTTTTCGGTACTTCCAGCAGAATACAGCCTTACTGCATCATCCACGCATTTTTTGAAAAGCTTTGGTGCCTGGAAAGTAACAATCTGCCCATATGTTTTATTTTTGTCAAAAATACGATTTGTTCTTGAAAACGCCTGAATCAAATCATGTGGTCCCATAGGCTGCCGGTCTATGAATATAGTGGACATACATGGCGCATCAAACCCAGTCAGAAGCCGGTCTACCACAATAACCAGATCCAGCTGTTCATTTCTGCTTTTGAACTTTGCATCCTTTCTTGCCAAGCGTTTATTCAAATTGCCATTATATGCCTGGATCTGGGACAGATCATATTTTGTATTAAACATTTTGTTATAATCATCCAGCGACTTCTGCATCTTCTGCTGATTAACATGTGAACTTTCATCATTTTCTGTCACAGAATATGTGATGGCAAATTTAGGAAAATCAGGAAGCACCTGTTTCATTTTCTCATCAATTGTAAGAGATGTTTCACCGTTTTTGACCTTTGTCAGTAAATCATAATATTTCTGTGCAATCTGAATAGAGCTTGTAGTAAGCATTCCTTCATAAGTCTGCCCTTTTCCATTTTGAAATCCCAGCTTATAAAAAGATTTGTTCAAAATAATATCCAAAACCTTTAACATATGCGCTTCATTATCATATGCATTGCTGTCTGTCTCATCTTCAATATTTTTAGGTCCATTGTGCTCTACTTGAAATCCCAGCACAGCATTATCGTGAATTGCATTTTGTATCGTATATCTATGAAGACAGTTGCCATACAGTTCTACCGTTGTTCTAGGTAAATCTCCCATCTGTGGGTATGGATTTTCTGCAAATCTGGGAGTTCCGGTAAAGCCATACCATAAGGACCTTCCAAAAAATCGTTCTATTTCTCTTTTTGTTTTTGGTGCAACCGCTCTGTGACATTCATCTACTACAAAAGCAATCTTCAGATTCCTGATTTTTCTATATTCTGCTGTTCCCTCCTGCAATCTCTTGCTGATCAGAATCTGCATTTTCTGAATCGTCGTAACAATAACCTGGCGATCATCTGATTTCAGTTTCTTTTTGAGATCATTTACATTTTCTGTTGCATCAACATCTATCAAATCATTATTTGCATACGCCTGAAATGCCATCGTTGTCTGCATGTCCAAATCTTTACGGTCAATCAGAAATATTGCTTTATCAATAGATGGAATATCCATCAACAGATTTCTTGTGGCTTTATAGGATGTTAAGGTTTTTCCGGAACCTGTAGTATGCCATACAAATCCTGACTTGCTTTCCTTAGATGCTTCACGTATGGATTCAATCGCATGAATCTGATACGGTCGAAGTAATATCAGCCTTTTCGCATCTTCATCCAAGACTGTATATTTTGCAATCATTTCATGTGCTTCCGGAATTCGGAGCACGCTTTTTGCAAACTCAAGATAATCTGACACCGGATTATTGTCTTTATCCACCCAGCCACTCATAAATTCAGGTTTTAATTCTGTATCACTGGCCGCAGCAAAATACTTGGTGTCTACCCCATTGCTGACTACAAACATCTGAACTGCTGAGAAAATCCCAGTAAACTTTCCCTCGCCAATGTATTTCTTTATCTGTCTGAAACCATCCTTATAGGAATGCTGCTTATTTTTCAATTCAATATGTATCATAGGCAAACCATTGATCATCAATGTTACGTCAAATCTGCGGTCTCTCCCCGGACCTGTAGTCTCCTCATCCGTTTTCAGTGCCTCGTACTGATTGATTACTTCGTATACACTGCTGCCACCGGCTATATGCTCATGATTCATTACGACCAGATGCAGCCTTTTCGTATCACGCTGCACATGAACCTGCACCTTTCCGTTTTCACCAACCAGCCACTCCCCGGCTTTATAAAATGAAGAAAATTGCAACTGGTTCTTTACCTGCTCGAATTCAGAATCTGACAGACTTTCTCCATCCAGTCTTTCTTTGTTATTCTGCTCAAGGATATATCGGAAATTCGCCCACAAATCAGCTTCCGTTTTTAAATCCCCCCTGTATGTCCATTGAGAATCGCCGTAAATTAATTGTTCAATCAGTTTTTGCTCTATCATTGATTCTAATTCTGGCATAATTTCCTTCTCCTTTGTATTATTCTCGTACATCATCTTTTTAAGGCATATTTTTTTCAGTTTTTTTAAGTTATTCAGCTGGCGCTGGTGAAGAGTGATGAGGTTGTCCAAATCATCAAAATACGCAGCTATTTTTTTCTGCTCTGCTTCAGATGGAAAATTCATTTTGTATTCAAGCATATCGCTTAATTTCAAAACCCTGTTCCTTCCGGCTCCTCCTGGTGAGGATAATTCCAAATGATGTTTAAAGTTTTCATCAAGAATCAGATACCTAAAAAATTTTGGAACCATCCCTGCGTTGAAGCTATATTGTGGAAACCTATGAGAAACAAGCTTTCCAGCATCATTTTCATCAGTAATTGCTACTGCATGTTCCCATCCAAATGTAATGTTCACAATGAATTTGTCCGCTGCTACTCGAAACATTTTAGCTGTCTCAAGTTCTTTTCCCTTTTCAACATAACTATGAAATGTTCCTTTAGCATGACTTCTAATTCCAAGTCTCGTATAACCTTCTGTTGGAGTTTCTACCGGATCTTCATATTTTTCTACTATTTCTCCGAACTTACGCTGTTCCCAAGAGAATTTTCTTTTTCCATGAAAAAAATATAACTTACACTGGTGAAGAGTGATAAGGCGGTCGAAACTTCTAAAATAATTTCCAATTTTCTTCTGTTCATCAAATGTTGGTGTTGCTGTTTCAACATTATTTATTATTACTTTAGAAAGGCTTGGTACACCTGTGGATTCATCCTTTTTCTTCCAATCAACATTTTGAAAAATACAGCTTGTAAAATCCAAGTCGTAGTTTTCCTTCGGAATACAATAAAATAGCGTATCTACGGTCCAAAATGGTGCTTTTAAAATGTATGGCTTATCTATTGTACCCTTTCGTCCAATGCCAACGGCATCCTTATCATCTGAAAGCGCTTTATTTACACTGAGCATGTATCCACCTGTTCCATATACTGGAATATCGCCTTCTTCAAGATGTTTGTAGTCCATTCCGCTTCCAATGTCTACCACATCCGAGAACTTACGCTGTTCCCAATCGTTTGAGCCTCAAAACTACTAATTCAAACACTCTCACTGAAAATCAGTAATCGCATTATTTTATTAAATTTCCGCCTGGATAATGTGTCCAAAATTCATTTCATCTTTAAATAAATCGTACACGTATTCAGGGCTTTCCAAATACAATCCCGTTTCCTTATCCAGAAGCTTTACAAAGACTTCAGAATTATAAAATTTATTCATAGCCTCATCATATTCTATATTTTGATCGATGCTAATCATGTCAACAATATCCTGTACAGCATATTCCACCAACTGATCCTTTTTAGACAACTTTACTCGCCACCTTTCGCAAAAATGCCACACTTCTTTCCGTATGAAAAGAATACTGAGAAGAAGTTCTTTTATAAATCATTCCCTTTAACAGTGTTTCAAAATCAATAATTTCATTTTCATATTGCCGAAACAATAATGCCATATTATCGTCTGCAACAGGGCCTATAACAATATCATACTTATTATCTTTGTTACACAAAATATCTTTTACATCTATGAAGTCCCTGCTTCTGTTATTCATTACAAACCTTGCCCATTCTTCTGTTGTCTGTATACCGAAATCTTTGATCCTGAGATTATCTAAAGCTTTAAAATCATCATCTATCTCATAAACATTTATAATCGGCGTTTTTCCATAAATTCTGGCTACTCTTGCCGCCATTTTTTTTGCTTGTTCTTCAATATCTGTCAAATAAAATCCCTGTCCAAAATCCTTATATGGTCTACACATTGCCAGATTTATATTATCAATCGCTATATTACTCCCATGGTACAATCTCATAATGTACCTCCGTTTTTCCTACATAAAATCCCTAAATCTTCTAATATTGTTTCAAAATCCAAAGTATGCTCCACATCATAGTTTTCCTTAATAAAAGCTATACCTTTAAATTGGAAAAGGTATTGAAATGCCTCTTGAATACTCAAATCATGCTTATTGGCAAATTCATTTACACATGCAACTGTAAATCCAATTTTCCTTTTCTGCTCACTCATTCAAAATCTCCTCATTATGCTGAACTTCTGTAATCATAAAACACTGTAAGTACATATTGGTAACATAATAATGATAAATTTTTAGTCTAATAGCATTCCTGCTTCATATGAGCATTTTATATAATCCGGATTGCTATAATACACATTTGAATTAAAATTAGATATCTCATCACTAATAAACGAGCCAAAAACTTTTTTTATTGCTTCAATTACATTTTCGTATAATCCCATAACATCCAAAATTAATGTTTGGTATACACGTCCTATGGAAGTTACAGTTGGAACGCTATATCTGCAAGCTGCAACATTATCAAATTCACCTTCTTCTATTCCATATTCCTCAATCCATTCATCACATACCTGTTCAAATGAAAGACAGTGATTTACTCCTGCTACTTTCCATTGATGTTCTAACGCTTTATCTGACATTTTTGCCACAATATCTTTTCTTTTATTACATGTTTTTCTTGCTACAAACTCAATCATCGAACATAAATAAAACAAATCATCCTCATTCCACGAAACTATTGCCATTGATCGCCTCACTCTTTCTATGTCTTTAACATGCCTAACTATAGGCTTTCGTTTAAGCATATCGTAAGTCCTCCTGTTTTGCTGCCAAAAACGCCTCTCTCATTAGGATTATTTATTCTTGTCTCAATCTCAATATGATAATCATAGTTTTCTATATAAACATGTTTTGCAGCATAAATTTCTTAACATTTCGTAATTCATCGCACTTCTGCTGGTGAAGAGTGATGAAGTGGTCGAGGCTTCTGAAATAGTCTCCAATTTTTTTCTGTTCTTCAAATCTAGGGCATGAAATAGGGATTTTTTTACATGTTTCCTTATTAAGTTTTGGCATTGCCATTCCTGTATTGTATTGTGTATAGTCTTTTCGTTCTAATGAATTGCAAATAAAATTATTTTCATTTTCTTGCTTTGTACGAAGAACATGAGCATGGTTATTTACCCAGTATTTTCCGCTTGCTAGAAAGCATACCGGATAATTTCTGTCGGTAATATTGGCACCATCTTCACTTAACAATATCAACTCTTCATCGAACAAATATCCATCTACATAATCAACAATTCCAGAGGCTCCATAATATGGATAAGGACCAGGAATGCGTTTTGCACCTTCTAAAGGTTTTCGCATTGTATCAAGAAATTCAACTACATCATCTAACTTACGCTGTTCCCACTCTTCAGTAAAGCCAGAAAATCGTATTTCCGGAACTTTTCTCCCATTTTGAGGAAACATTTTTTGCAACATGTATTTTTTTAATTTCTGAGTTTTCTCATACTTTCGCTGGTGAAGAGTGATGAGGTGGTCGAGATTTCTAAAATAGTTGCCTATTTTCTGCTGTTCTTTGAGTTTTGGCATAATTAATTCTATATTAAGCATGGATTTTTGAACAAGTTTTTTCCTGCTTGAACCTGCTAACTGAACCCAATTTCGTATATCTTTATGTGCTAAAATGCTATATAAAAAATATGCACTTCCCAACGGACGCAACACATGTGCATGATTATTTACCCACGTTTTTCCACATATATACTGGGCAATTTCCTTTGTTCTAAAATCATCAAATGCATCTCCATCTTCCAATAATAAAACGAGTTCCTCATCAAATAAAAACTTATTTATATACCCTTGTATATTACCAGCTCCATAATATGGAATTTCTCCAGGAATTTTTTCTCTTTCTTCAGCGTTTATTGGAATTCGTTCGGAATCTAGGCATTGTGCTACTTCACCCAACTTACGCTGTTCCCACTCATCGGTATAACCTTTAAATCTGATCTTAGGTTTTCCCATAATTATACCCCCATCTTCTCGATCAAATCATTCAACAGCGACATTGTTGTTTCATCGGTTGACGTCAATTCTTTAAGAAGTGACACAAACTCTCCCTGCACCTGTTCCAGTTCATCATCAGTCTTTTTCATATCTGATAAGAGTGCGGATAAATCAACCTCTTCTTCTTTTTCAAAATTATCAACATACCGGGGAATATTAAGGTTAAAATCATTCTTTTCAATATCCTCAAAGCTGGCAAGATAAGCCTCTTTTTCTACTGTTTTTCTTTGACTATATAAATCAATCACAGCATTAATATGCTCATCGGTCATTTCATTTTGCTTCTTGCCTTTATTAAATTTCTTAGAAGCATCTATAAACAATACATCCCTGCCGTCTCTGTGTTTTTTCAGCACAATGATACAGGTAGGAATTGATGTATTATAAAACAGATTTGCAGGCAATCCGATCACGGCATATATATTTCCGGAACGAAGCAGTTTTTCTCTGATTTTGCCTTCTGCCGCACCACGAAAAAGGACTCCATGGGGCAGAACAATCGCCATTGTCCCATTACTTTTCAAATGATACAATCCATGAAGCAAAAATGCATAATCTGCTTTTGATTTTGGTGCCAATACACCGTAATCACTGAATCTTTCATCCTGTAAAAAGCCAGCTGTTGCACTCCAATTTGCTGAATATGGAGGATTCATAAGAACCATATTGAAATCAGTTTCCTCATCTGTAGGCCAATCTCCATCAAGAGTATCTCCATTATTCAAATGCTGGTTATTCGGATCAACCCCATGTAAAAACATGTTCATCCTTGCCAGATTATATGTGGATGTATTCATTTCCTGCCCGTAATATTTAATGTATCCAGGTGCGGATGAATACTTCTTTGCATTCAAAAGCAGTGAACCGGATCCCATACAAGGATCATATACAGACAATCCGGTTTTATCTTCCTGTCCCGCAATGGCAATTTTAGTTAATATTTTTGATACTGCCTGCGGTGTATAAAATTCTCCGGCTTTTTTTCCTGTTTCAGAGGCGAATTGTCCAATCAGAAATTCATAAGCATTTCCTAATATTTCTGCATCTGAATTAAGCAAATCTGCCTTATCAATTTCCTTAATCAGGCTGGCAACCGTATCACTTTGTTTTTGATCTCCTGTTCCCAGGCGGTTGGAATACAAATCAATATCAGCGAACAAATCTGCAAATATCTGATCACTCTGCTCAATATTATTAAATGCCTTCTGAAGCTGTTCACGATTAAACGAATTGTTTCTGGCTGCATCGGCAAAATAAGTATATGTAAGTTCAGGTTCAATCACGTAATGGTACTGATCTTGCATTTCTTTTTTCAGTTCTTCTGCATCTTCTCCTTTTAATTCTTCTACATAAGCATCCAATGCTTCCTTTAATGTTTGTGGACGGGCATCGCAAATCAGATCATATACTTTGATAAGAAATGAATCCGATAAATATTTATAAAATACAATGCCCAAAAGATAATTCTTATACTCATTTGCATCCATCTTGGAACGAAGTATATCTGCTCCACTCCATAATACACTAATTAAATCCTTGCCATTCTCCACCTCAGCCATTTTCTCTCCTCCATCATACGTTCATAAAAATTAATCTAAAACAAGTATAGCATATTTCTACTGAACATGTGCACTTTTAGGTCGTTTCCCAAAATTACAGGATTTTTCCTTTTAACTGTTTTTATTCTATCATAATTCATCTAGTTATTCTTCATATTTTTTTCAGAACCACTTCGGACCTAAAATGAACCAACTACAATTTTATATAGCGGATTCTGTCTTTTTTCGCTATAATAAGGATGTTTTAATAAAATACTTACAAGGATGGGACTGACACACTACAGCCCCTTCAGAACGGAGGAAAAATGGAAATCGTATGTTTAGATCTGGAAGGTGTATTAGTACCGGAAATCTGGATCGCATTTGCCAAAGAGACCGGCATTCCTGAATTAGAGCGCACCACCAGAGATGAGCCGGATTATGATAAGCTTATGAAATATCGTATTGGGATTCTGAAAGAGCATGGCCTTGGCCTGAAAGAGATCCAGGAAACCATCGCAAAGATCGATCCGCTTCCCGGAGCAAAAGAATTTCTGGACAAGTTAAGAGAACTGACCCAGGTGATCATTATCAGTGATACTTTTTCCCAGTTTGCAGGACCTTTAATGAAAAAGCTGGGATATCCTACCATTTTCTGCAACTCTCTGGTAGTTGCCCCTGATGGTGAGATCCTTGATTTTAAAATGCGCTGCGAAAAATCAAAATATACTACTGTAAAAGCCCTTCAGTCTATCGGCTATGACACTATTGCCAGCGGAGACAGCCATAATGATCTGGGCATGATCCAGGCCAGCAAAGCAGGCTTCCTGTTTAAGAGCACAGATGCTATTAAGGCTGAATACCCGGACATTCCTGCTTTTGAGACTTATGATGAGCTTTATGATGCCATCAAAAAAGTAATCCAGTAAAAATATATAAATACGTCCTTTTAATGCTCTGTGCCAAGGAACAGGAGCGCTTATTCTGTCAGCAGATGGATGATGCGCCCTTCCCTGTGCAGGATCTTCTGATCCTCCAGGCTTTTCAGCTCACGCATCATAGCACTTCTGTCCACTCCCAGATACTGGGCCAGAGTTGTATAGGACATTGATATTGTAATATCTTTTTTATGCTTTTCAGCGGCTATGCAGTTCAGATAAGCAAGAAGCTTCTTCTGTGTAGTCGATCTGGAAAGCATATAAATCCGGTTTGTCTGCTGCCCGGCATGCAGGGCAGTCATCTGAAGCAGATTGCTGACCATCTGGCTGTGATGCCAGCAGGCTTTTTCGCATCGCTTGATCACATGTTCATAATCAATAAACATTACCCGTGCCATTTTTTGGGCGCGCACATAATAATGCTGTGAATCCCCGGATAATAGAAAAGGTTCCCCAAAAACACTGTCCTTCTTCAATTCATCTATAATATATTCATTCCCATCTGCGTCGCAACAGTACAAAAGCGCCTGTCCCTCCATCATCAGCCCAATCTTTTTCATAACAGAAGAATATTCCATGATGGTTTCATTATTCTGATAGGTTGTTTCCCTTGCACAGAAGCAAACCCGCATCAACTCCTGCTCCTCTGGTGAAATTTTTGTAAAAAGTGTAATATGTTCCATGATATTCCTCCCTGGTTACAGTATATCATTCTTTTTTATAAAAAAATATAGATTTTGTTGCATTTGCAACAGCTTTTTTTCCTGTTTCAGGGTATACTTTCATCATCAGGAAACATAAAAAACAGAAACTCATAAAATTTTTAAGGCACATAAATATAAATCAAGAAATAAAAGTGAGGGCAAAAGCATGAAAATCACAGATAGCATTAAATATGTTGGCGTAAATGATCATCAGGTAGATCTTTTTGAAGGACAGTATGCTGTTCCTAATGGAATGGCATATAATTCCTATGTGATCCTTGACGACAAAATTGCAGTTATGGATACTGTAGATGCTAATTTCACCCATGAATGGCTGGATCATCTTCAGCAAGTACTGAACAACCGGAAGCCTGATTACCTGATCGTCCAGCATATGGAACCGGACCACGCTGCAAATGTAGCAAATTTTCTGAAAGTTTATCCAGATACTACCGTAGTTGCAAATGCGAAAACTTTCACCATGATCAAGAACTTCTTTGACCTGGATCTGGACGGTCAGAAGCTGGAAGTGAAAAACGGAGGCACTCTTTGCCTTGGTTCTCATAATCTTACTTTTGTTTTTGCTCCTATGGTTCACTGGCCGGAAGTAATGGTAACTTATGACAGCACAGACAAGGTTCTATTCTCGGCAGATGGCTTTGGCAAATTCGGCGCCCTGGATGTGGATGAGGACTGGGATGATGAAGCAAGAAGATATTTTATTGGGATCGTAGGCAAATATGGCCCGCAGGTTCAGTCTCTTCTGAAGGTTGCCGCAACTTTGGATATACAGGTGATCTGTCCTCTTCACGGCCCGGTTCTTTCCCAGGATCTTGGTCATTATATCAGTCTTTATGACAAATGGTCCTCCTATACCCCTGAAGAAGAAGGAATTGTGATCGCTTACACTTCTGTTTATGGTCATACCAAAAAGGCAGTTGAAATCCTGACAGACAAACTGAAAAGCAAAGGCTGTCCCAAGGTTGTGGTTTATGATCTTGCAAGAGACGACATGTCTCTGGCTCTGTCTGACGCTTTTCGCTACAGCAAACTGGTTCTTGCAACTACCACCTATAATGCCAGTGTTTATCCATTTATGCATGACTATCTTACCCGCCTGGCTGAGCATAATTTCCAGAACCGTACTGTTGGTCTGATCGAGAATGGTTCTTGGGCTCCTCTGGCAGCAAAGGTGATGAAAGAGCTTCTTTCCGGATGCAAAAAGATCAACTGGCTGGATACTACAGTAAAGATCCTGTCTGCAGTAAATCAGGAAAATATGGATCAGCTGGAAGCTATGGCAGCTGAGCTTTGCAAGGAATATATTGCCCAGAATGACCAGCTTGCCAACAAAAATGACCTGACTGCTTTATTCCGTATCGGCTACGGTCTGTATGTAGTTACATCCAATGACGGTAAAAAGGATAACGGCCTGATCGTCAATACTGTCACACAGCTTACAGATACCCCCAACCGTGTGGCTGTAAATATTAATAAAGAAAATTATTCCCACCATATTATCAAACAGACCGGCGTCATGAATGTAAACTGCCTGTCTGTGGATGCACCATTCTCTGTTTTCCAGCAGTTTGGATTCCAGACAGGGCGAAGCGTGGACAAATTTGCAGGACAGAAAATCTGTCGCTCAGACAATGGTCTTGTTTTCCTGGATAAATATATTAATGCTTTTATGTCCTTGAAAGTAGAGCAATACGTGGATCTTGGCACTCACGGAATGTTCATCTGTCAGGTAACTGAAGCCCGTGTTATGAGTGATCAGGATACTATGACTTATACTTATTATCAGAAACATGTAAAACCTCAGCCTGAGACAGAGGGCAAAAAAGGCTTTGTTTGTAAAGTTTGCGGCTACATCTACGAAGGAGATGAGCTTCCGGAAGACTTCATCTGTCCGCTTTGCAAGCATGGTGCAATTGATTTCGAGCCGATTGGCTGATATTTCTTCTCTACTCTATCAGAAAAGTCCCATCCGGATGGCTCCATAGCCTGACGGATGGGACTTTTCATAATGAACATGATTAATATGTAATGATAATCGCAATTACCTTCATGGGAATATCTCCGGTATTTACAAGCTTGTGGGATTCTCCATGGGCTGTTACCACCAGATCACCTTTTTCCACTGCTTTCTCAACTCCATTATCTACTGCCATACCGGTTCCTTCAGTTATAATGTAATACTCAGATTCATTAATATGGGTATGCTCTCCAATGCTTCCTCCTACCGGAATCGTCATCTGAGACAGCAGACGACAGTTCTTAAAGTCAGTACAGTCTGCAAAATTAATAAAAGAAATATCTCCTTCGCCGCCTTTTAAATTGCTCCGCACCGAAGTGGTCATATTTTCCTTCTTGTATACCATGATTTAATCCTCCTGAATTTTTGTAGTATATCACCAAGAATGATCATAACCGTTCATCACCCTCATAGTTACGATGCAAAATACCTCATTATTTTGCTTCTGCTAATTCGATTCTGAAAATCATTCTACTTCTACTAATTTAATTCCGAAAATTATTTTACTTCTACTAATTCGATCCTGAAGTTCAATTCTTTGCCTGCCATTTCATGATTGGCATCCAAAGTAATATTTGTCTCGTCCTTTGCTGTTACTTTTACAGGAAATGGCTGACCGTACTGATTAGACAGATATACCTGCTGGCCTACGGTCAGATCCTCTGAACCTGGAAGCTGTGCGATCTCAACTGTAAAAACAGCATCAGGATTAGGCATACCGTAAGCTTCTTCCGGCATCAGGTGTACATCTACGATCTCTCCAACTTCCATGTCAGCCACTGCTGCATCAAAGCCTTTGATCATCTGGCCCGCTCCACATGTAAATTCCAAAGGTTCTCCCCGGTCATAAGAAGAATCAAACTGTGTACCATCATTAAAGGTTCCTCTGTAATGCGTTCTGCAGGTTTTTCCCACATTTTTACCTGTAATCGTAGGCTGTGAGCCACAGCTGCTGCATCCACCGCAGGAATGGCCTTCTTCATGGCCTCCACAGGAATGACCTTCTTCATGATCTCCACAAGAATGGCCTTCCCCGTGATGATGGTCACAGTTGACACCTGCAGATGCCAGTTCTCCCTTCAGATAGCTTTCTACTGCCTGGTCAGCATCTCCGCTGGCACCTGAGCAAACTTCGATCCCTGCTTCTGCAAGAGCAGTCTGTGCTCCACCTCCAAGGCCGCCACAGATCAGTACATTCACGCCCTGTTCTTCAAGAAGCACTGCAAGTGCCCCATGTCCTTTCCCATTGGAACTGATCACTTCACTGGATACTACTTTCTGATCCTCTGTCTCGTATACCTTAAAATACTCCGTTTTTCCAAAATGCTGAAAAATGTTTCCATTGTCATAAGTTACTGCAATTTTCATTTGAAACCTCCCATTTCAATGCATAGTTATCTGTTTAGTATAGACCTTCTGCCTATGGAAAGCAAGGAAAACGTATCCGCCTTCTGCCCATGTATCTGGTTCCCACCTATGTATCCGGTTCCTGCCCATGTATCTGGTTCCCACCTATGTATCTGGTTCTCTCCTGCCCTGCCCCTATTCTGCAGCGCCTGCCATAACCATATCAGAAATCGTATCTGACAACAGCACAATTTTTCACTCCAAATGCTGCATATTCCTGATTGGTCATCTCATAAAAATAGGAGTTTACCACTCGTGCAATCCCATTGTGTGCAACCAAGATATATGTCTTCCTGTCAGCTTCTTCTTTAATCTCATCCAAAAGATTGTAAATCCTCTGTGCCAGCTGGAGCATTGACTCTCCGCCTTCATATCTGCAGCAGAAATCTTCCTTGGCTTTTCTAAATGCCAGACCATCACGGGCCGTTGATTCCCATTTGCCATAATTCTGTTCCTTCAGCCTTGGCTCCATCCTTCCTGGAATGCCGGTGATCTCTGAGATATGCCGGGCAGTCTCTGCTGCACGGATCAAAGGCGAATACAGGATCTCATCTGCCTGGATGCCCTGCTCCAGAAGCATTTCCCCTGTTTCTATCGCCTGCTGATGTCCCAGTTCTGTAAGCGCTATATCTGTAGCACCGCATATTTTATTTTCTACATTCCACACAGTCTGTCCATGCCTTACAAAATATACACAACCCATTTTCTTCTTTTGTCATCCTGTTCTTTTATTTTCTGTATAGAAATCTTTTTCCCGCTGATACGCCACAGATCATAGAAAAAACCTTTTCGCACAGCAGTTGGATTTATCGGATATAGTGAACCCTGCTTTCCTCGTAACGATCCTGCTGTTTTCTTTCTTCTGCCGGATAGCCACAGGGCACAATCGCAAAGGCATTCAGATTTTCCGGAAGATTCAGGATTTTTCTTACAGTATCCATCCGGTCTGTGCCTGGTGCAATTCCCATCCATACAGCCCCAAGTCCAAGCTCATCTGCTTCTAACAGCAGGTTTTCCACAGAAGCACTCATATCAATATGAAAATACTCCGGTGCAGCCCCCTCTGACCGATAACATGGAACAAATACCACTGGTGCATCTTTTGCACATTTTGTATAAGGGGAAGCCTGTGACAGTTGCTCAATAATGTTCTTATTGCTGACAACATAATACTCCCATGGTTGCTGATTATGTGCAGATGGTGCCGCCATAGCCGCCCTTAACAGCTTCTCAATCTTTTCCTGCTCTATTTCTTTATCCTGATATTTTCTGATACTTACTCTGTGAAAAATACTGTTCATATTCCTTTTACTCCTTTACTTTTTTATCTCGTGAATTTCCACATCAGCTTTTACACTTTGTGCATAGGGTAAAATACTGACTACTTCTGATAAAATACCCGCAAATTTATCCCTAATACCTCCTTCGCTGTTGAATATATAGATTCCTCATAATATTTCTAACCATTTCCATTATCTTCCATATAAAAAAATCTACAGGCCATTCCGATATACCTGATTAATTGTAGCCTGTGCATGTTCCAGTTCTTTTTTCTGAATGATCGCATTGCGGTCACTTAAGATCGCCAGCATTTCATCCACAACATCTTCAGGACGGGGATTTGTAATCCGATACAAATAGCCTAGCATTCTCGTTGCCGTATAATCGGTATTCATCTGTTTATATGCAATTTCCCTGCAAAAGTCCTCAGGATAACCTTTTTCTTTCAAAACATGATATAACTCATCATTTCTTGACTTATACATCAGCCACCTCCGTTTGACCGCTCACATCTAAAAAAGCCCTTTCTGTGATCTCATTTTATCACAGAAGAGCTTTTCATGCATTATGAATAATACAAATCATACCAAATAACAAAATTCAAGTCGAGCATCCTCTTCCCCAATTGTTATTTCATCGTATCACCCGTGCAATTCCTTATATTTCTTCAATACTCTGCTCAAACTTTCGGGAGTCATATTCAGATAGGATGCTATTTCTTTTTTGCTTACTTTATCCACAATTTCCGGATATGTTTCAACAAAATATTCATATCTTTCCAATGGATTATAGGAAAGTATCATCTTTTCATATTCAAATTCTCTTATGGAGGAAATCCCCTGCATCCGTGTACAGGCCAATGCTACGTCTACACTTTCTCTTGACAGCCGATAGATATCATCGGCTGAAGCGCTCACAATCTCACAGTCTGTTACCAGTTCAGTGGTCACAAAAGAAGTCATATTTTTGTCTATATTCATGATTCCTACCAACGGCTCACCTGGAAGGTATGCAAAGCAATGGATCTGTTTTTTCCCTTTGCGGGTATCATAGTAAGCTTTCACGATTCCGCCTGCCTTATACAGAAAATGGATCCTATCCACCTTGTCATTCTCTTTTAACAGTATTGTTTTTGCTTTCAGTTTTAATAATTCTGAATGCTCTGCCAGCTCCTGCACTGCTGTCTCTTCCCGGATCCCCATGATCCTCTGGTAAAAGATTTTAAGTTCCTGTGTTTCATTCAGTCCTTCCATCGCATCCTGATTTATTTTTGGTTTCCCGTTTACCATACTTTTGTTTCCTGTCATAAACCCTTTTCTTTCGGTACCCTCCTCACAATTTTGAGATATATAAAACATTATATAATATATTATATCGCTTTATATATCTTATAAAGATGACTGCTCACTTTTACAATGATTCTCCCCTCAGTGAGCAGTCATCTTTATTATACATTATAGACTAATAAACTGCAATTTTTATTTTTTCATTTCCCTGCTGATCCATTCCATGATCACATCCACCACATACTCCTGCTCCTCCCACGTCAGTTCTCTTCCTTTTGGAATACGATGCCATTTTTCCAGACATCCTCTGCAGCAGGTAGCCGTTGCATGCTGAGCAACAAACACCGGATGACCTCGCATAGGGGTCTGCCTGCCATCATTTGGCAGATTGGCAGGTGCCAGTCTTTTACTTATAAAATCAATTGCATGTTCCCGTACCTTAGCCATCCCTTTTTCTGACACATAATTCCTGTCGTTCGCCTTTAAGGAAAAACTGCTTCTGAATTTGGATTGAGAAAGGCGTTTCCACAAATCCCCTTCATAGACCGTTGGTGTCTCACATATCATGGAAGGTTGAATACCACCTTTATAAACGATCATTTTTTCTTTGGAAGTTTTATCTGCAAACTGTGCTTCTTTGGATTCCCTGCTGTTTTCCTGCAGCCGCCTGGCCAGACATGTATTCCGCCCTGCAGTGGTTTCATTTTTGATAGCATAATATACAGCTTTTTTCTCCCCCACCAGCACCAGGATCTTTTTTGCCCTGGTCACACCTGTATAAAGGAGATTTCTTTGCAGCATCACAAAATGGCTCATAGTAAACGGCATAACCACAATAGGATACTCACTTCCCTGTGCCTTGTGAATGGTTACTGCATAGGCAAGGGAAAGCTCCTCCAGTTCTGTCACATCATAAACCACTTCACGATCGTCAAAAAGAACCGTCAGTTCCCGCTCTTCCATATCCACCTTGGTAATGGTGCCAATATCCCCGTTAAATACTTCTTTATCGTAATCGTTACGAATCTGCATCACCTTATCCTTAAGCCGATATTGTGTCCCACCTCGCCGCAAAAAGATCCTGGATGGATTCATAGCCTCCTGCAGCACCTGGTTTAAATGAACCGCCCCGCATTCTCCCCGCTGCATAGGTGTCAGCACCTGAATATCTGTAAATGGATCTACATGGTAATACCTAGGCAGATTCATTTTGCAATACTGGACAATGGTATCCACAACTTCCTGATTGGTTGTCTTTGAAGCAAAGAAAAAATCTGACTCCTTCCCGCCACGCATATCAATCGACTCCCCCCGGTTGATCCGATGAGCATTCATAATGATCCGGCTCCCCTGTGCCTGCCTGAAAATCTGTGTAAGACGCACCACAGGAACCCTTTGGGAAGCTATAATATCCCGAAGTACATTTCCAGCACCAACACTGGGCAGCTGATCTGTATCTCCAATCAGGATCAATGACATCTGTTCCGGCAATGCTTTTAAAAGATTGTACATCAGCATAATGTCGATCATGGAGCACTCATCCAGGATCAGCACATCTCCCTCAAGAGGGTGCTCCTCATTCTTCTGATACCCTTCCGGCGGTTTATATTCTAACAGCCTGTGAATGGTCTTTGCCTCCATGCCGGCAGCCTCGCTCATTCTTTTTGCAGCTCGTCCTGTAGGTGCAGCCAGAATGATCTTACAGCCAGCCTGTTGATATGCTGAAATGATCCCCAGTGTTGTAGTGGTCTTGCCTGTGCCTGGCCCTCCTGTCAGCACCATTACTTTAGAAGAAATCGCCGTTTTAACTGCCAGCCATTGGGTCTCATCATAGGTGATTTTTGATGCATCCGCCACCTTGGATAAAATCCGTTCCGGATCTTCTCGCTTTGCGGCATCAGCCTTCATCAGACGGATCAGTCTTCTGGCACATCCGCTTTCAGCAAAATAATAAGGCGGCAAATAGATAGCTTCCTGTTCCTCGGCCTGGTCCCGGATCACATCGTTGGTACGCAGCATTTCATCCAAAGTGATCTCCAGCTCCGGTTCTTCTACCTCCAGAAGTTCTCCTGCTTTGCTGATCAGCTGCTCTCTTGTCGCATAGCAATGCCCTGCCTCTGCCAGCTTATTAAGAGTGTAAAAAATACCGCTGCGCAGACGGACAAATTTCCCCTTATCAATACCCATCTTCTGTGCAATGGAATCTGCTGTTTTAAACCCGATCCCCCAGATATCGTCAGCCAGGCGATATGGATTTTCTTTTACAATGGCGATGCTTTCACTTCCGTAGGTTTTAAAAATCTTTGTGGCATGGGAAGTGCTCACTTCATGGCTTTGAAGAAACAGCATAATGTTCTTAATCTCTTTCTGTTCCTGCCAGCTTGTTGTGATCCTGTCTACACGCACTTTCCCAATCCCTGGTATTTTCAGCAATTCCTCTGGTGTGTCCTCAATCACATTTAAAGTTTCTTTTCCGAATGTTTCAACGATCTTTTTTGCGAACTTTGGGCCAACCCCTTTCACCAGTCCGGAACCAAGATATTTCTCAATCCCGTAAACCGTTGCCGGAAGTGTTTCTTCAAATTTTTCTACAGAAAACTGTCTCCCATATCTGGCATCCACTTTCCACATACCTTCCAGTGAAAGAACCGAACCTACGTGAGTATCCGGCATAGCGCCAACCACTGTGACCAGATCACTGTAATCCTTCACTGCACATTTCAGCACTGTATAGCCGTTATTTTCATTCTGATATGTAATTCTCTCCACCACGCAGCGCAGATGCTCCATCTCATACCTCTTTTCTACACATCATTTCTGTCTCAGCTCAAGTATACATAAAAGCCCTTTCCATGATTCTGATTTTATCACAGAAAGAGCTTAACTGATATTACTTTTACTAATTTTGCTTTTACTTTACTTTTACTGAATGTACTGATATTTCTTTTGCTGATTTCTTTTATTGATTTTTTATGAATTTACTTTTTCTATACGCTTAGCTTCTTATCCATAATCCAGCCGCTGATCAGATAAAAAATCGCAGCAGCCAGGAAAGATACCGCTATATCAAGAGCAAAGGTAAGTTCTATACTATTCAGTTCCGGAAGCATATCCATACCCATTCCCAGAATGGTGGTCAGGATAATGAAAATAATAAAGGCTATGATTCCACTAGCCTTCTTACCAGCAAGCACACTGGCAGATAAGATCACAGCTAAATCCGCACTTACAATACATGTGATCCAGCCGGCCAAAGCTGAGAAGAAGTTAAAAGCGATCATCCAGGGATCAATGGATATATTCATATTCATATCCAGGAACCTGTACAACATATCCCAAAGTTCTTTATAATTGCCTACGGCTATATCAATCACTGCCAGAACTGCAAAAAATACTCCTGTCAGCAAAATAGAAATTCCATTTTCCAAAATCTTGGCTCCAAGGATCTGATAACTGCTCCTTGGGGTAAGAAACAACATATAGCTTTGTTTCGTGTTCAGATCCCGCTGCAAAACATTTATGCTTTCCAGACCAATGTACAGGATTCCGGCGGTAGCACATAAGGTCAGCAACATAATCCCTATAAAAAGCAGGTTGTCTTTCTTCAAAAAAACGCCCAGTAAATATACAATTTCCACAACCATGGTAATGCATAATAAAATCAATTTTGAAAATGCGGTTTTACGAAATTCATATTTCATCAACTTCAACATACTGCCTCTCCTCCATGTCCATAAATTTCACGATACAGATCAGCTACAGATTTGTGCTGGCTGATACGTAATTCTTCTACCATACACTGCCGGATCAGATGGCCCTCCTTCATAAAAAGCACAGCGTCTGCCACACGCTCCAGTTCATCGATCAGGTGGCTGGAAATCACCATCGTCACATCTGGTTCAATGGACGCCAGAATCGTTCTCATAATCTCATCTCTTGCCAGAAGATCAATACCGTTCAATGGTTCATCCAACAGATAAATTTTCGCCTTTCGAGCCATAGTCACTGCTATTTTCAGCTTCGCCATCATACCGGAAGAAAGCTTTTTGGCTCTCATATCTTCGGTAAGTTCCATACTGGTAATCAGTTGATGATATTTTTCCATAGAAAAATCATCAAAGAAATCCTCATAATATTTTCCCACATCTGCTACCGTCATCCAGCTGTAAAAGTAGGGTTCTGTGGACATATAGGCGATCTCTTTCTTGCTCTCGATGCCTATAGGCTGATTCTGGTAACGAATCCCACCACTATTTGGCTTCACAAGTCCTGCTGCCATCTTCATCCAGGTGGTTTTCCCACTTCCGTTAGGACCCAGCATGGCATATACAAACCCTGCCTCCAGTTCCAAGGATACATGATCCACAGCAGTTTTTCTTCCATATGTTTTTGTTGCTTCTCTGCTTTCCAAAACCATTTTCATATTCTCCTCATCATTATTTTAACCGTGTCAAGTAAGCCCCTGTGGGGTTGCGAATATCCACTTGACTCCAAAAACGTCCAAACATTCATACTGCAAGATGCGCCGGTTTCATTTTTCATTTTCCAGAAAGGTGATAGCCTCATGCCTGGAATACCCAAGCTGCTCCATTCCCTCCAGAAAATCCCGTATTAAAGTGCCTGCCATCTCTTTCTTAAGCATATCTATCTTCGCTGAATCTTCTGTAACAAAGGTTCCCATGCCTCGTCTGGTAAAGCATACACCCTCACTTTCCAGTTCTTTATACACTCGACTGACTGTGTTAGGGTTGATAGTATATTCCACCGCCAGGTCACGTACAGATGGAAGCTTCGCTCCCGGGGGAAGTTTGCCTGTTACAATGTCCCGCTTGATCGCATTGGCTGTCTGAAGATAGATGGGCAATGTGGGATTATATTCCATAATATCCTCCTTGTGTATCGCTGTTGTAGTTAGATAGTACACTATGTCATTGTGATTGTCAAGTTTTTTATATTTGTTTTTTATATCTGTTTTTTACACCGGCATCTTTGCAAGTCGCATCCTCGCGGAGCGTTTTTGTGTAATAGGAACATTATGGAGTAATTTCCTATTACATAAAAAAAGCCCTTTGAGAAAAGGATTTCTCCCCTCTCAAAGAGCAAGTCATTCTTTTGTAATGGCTGTTTGCAGACCTTGCAGATCATCCATGTCAGGATGAGACAACGCATGGTCAAAATTGTCAATCAGCATATCAAGATTCGCCGGATGCTCCGGATTCTCTTTCATCCTCAGATAACGTTCCCTCACAGACTGTGGCATTTTCCCCTGACACATATATTCTCCGACAACAACATTGCTTGAATCAATGGACTGCCTGATTTGTCCCAGAATCTTCTGAAAATATACATCACTTCCACCAAAACCAGCTGTACCAAAAAGAAAAATCTTTTTATTTTTTAATTTGGATAACAATTCCAAAGTTTTATGATCCGCATTCCCTTTGTCTGTCCAAAATCCTACATACAGCAACTTTGATTGAGGTACCTGAGCTTCAATCGCGCCAAAATAATCACACTCATTCTTAGGCAGTGTTTCATGAATTACATCCGCAAGCTTCTTCGTATTACCTGTTAAGCTGCTGAATACTATCGAATAACTCTCTCTCTTCAAACCTTATCATCTCCTTCTGAAAATGATGTTATAACATATGAACTGTATTTCCAAACTTTTCTGCAAAAGATCCTGCCAATTCTGCTGTACCATATAAGTGTTCTTTTACTGTCTGTACTCTTTCACCGTCTTTATGTGCTATATACTCCATATAAACAGCACCTCCAATACAAAATGGGAGTTAAAATAAAAGTTGAAGCCCCATTGCGATGATCCACATATATGCACAAGTTTTTGGTATCATTAGTAATCCAACCTTTGGTTTTGTTTTACTGAATAAAGTTACTGGAAGATAACAGCCAAAAGAAATGATAATAGCTGCAGCCATCCTTGTCATATGATATCCATTGGTATTTCCTGATATTAAATACAGAATAATTATCCCTATACCTGTAACCGCAAAAACTGCATTCCGGATAATAGACAGTTTCATATTTCCTTCATCTGTGCACCAGTTATTCTGTGGAAACATACATATAACAATTCTGATAACTGCTGATATCCAGATTACAGCCTGAATCGCCACCGGCAATGTTATTTCTGGAAATGTTAATTTCCATATATACATTAAAATAATATAAAATACCGTCATTGTAATAGATGATACCTGTAATCCAATTCCAAGCTGTCTCTTTATTTTATCACTGCTGCCCTGTACTGCCCTGATAATTCTTGGCACCAGATGGAATGCATCCCCACCACAAAGCGTCAATGTTAATACTCCATAAAGTACAAATAAGGTGTTTCCTTTTGAAAATATAAAAAACAACACTGCTGCAACCAAATCAAAAATCAGATATGCTGCATCAAATATTGCCTCCATAACATCGGGCATCTGTGGTTTGTAATTATTCTCTCTCATTTCTCTCCTTATATTTTCTCAAATACTCCTCTGCATTATTGCAAATCTTATTGAAAACCTTGATACACATATGCGTTTCTTCTTCTGTCAATCCGCTTAAAACATTTTGTGCAAACTGTTTTTGTACGTTTATTCCTGCTTCCACAATTAATTCTGCCTTATCCAGCAAAACAATCTCAATATGTTTTTTATTGTCTTCACTTTGTATTCTTTCAATAAATCCTTTGTTTTCCAATTTTTTTAACGAAGTTGAAACATGTGATTTGGTTGATTTTCTAATCTTTACTATTTCTGCTGCAGTATTATGCTGCGGATTATTATGCAGGAACATAAGTATATCATATTCCATCTGAGTTAACCCATACTGGTCACATATCCGGCTGGAAAGCAATTCATAATAGCTTGTAATTGTTTTATGCTTATCCCAAAAATACATCTCGCCCTCCCTATATAGTCAAGTCTTTTTTCCTTGAAAATCAAGGAATTTCTAATGTTTCATCAATAAATATCTCAGAAGAAAGAGCCATAG